>JAISXC010000152.1 GCA_031270875.1 Desulfovibrio sp. | reverse complement strand
GGGCCGAAACGATCCCTCAGGGCAAGGGCGGTTTCCTCTCTGGCCGCGCCGTCCTGGGCGGAGGTGAGAGCCTTGTAAAGGCGCAGGCGTTCGCGACTGTCCTCCACATAGCTTGCCGGGATATGCGCGGGCAGCCCCAGGGTTATCTCCGTTTCGGCGATTTGTCCCCGCGCGTCTCCTTTCAGGCGCGCGACGCTCTCCGCCAGCATTTCCAGATAAAGATCCAGCCCCACGCGGCCCATGTGGCCGGACTGCACTTCACCCAGAATATTGCCGGCCCCGCGCAGACGCAGATCTTCCATGGCAAGCTGGAAGCCGGCGCCGAGGTAGTCCATGTCCTGGATAACGCGCAGGCGTTCTCCGGCTTTTTCATTCAGGCGCTCCGCGTCCGGCACGATAAAATAGGCGTAGGCCTGTCTGTCGCTGCGCCCCACGCGTCCGCGCAACTGATAGAGTTGGCCCATGCCGAACATCTGGGCCTGATCCACGATGATGGTGTTGGCAAGGGGAAAGTCCAGTCCGGATTCCACAATGGCCGTGCAGACCAGGATGTCCAGTTCCCCGTGCCAGAATTTGTGCATGTTTTCTTCAAGGGATTTTTCGTGCATCCGGCCGTGGGCAATGCCGACGCGAGCCTGCGGGGCCAGCTTCTGCACATATTCCGACACGCGCTCCAGCCCCTGTACCCTGTTGTAGACCCAGAATGCCTGGCCTTTGCGTTCAAGCTCGCGCGCGAGGATGCTTGCCAGGGTCGCGTCGTCGCGGCGCAGCACGGCGGTCGCCACGGGCTTGCGCTCCTGCGGTGCGGTTTCAATGACCGAGAGTTCCCGTATGCCGGACATGGAAAGCTGCAGGGTGCGGGGAATGGGCGTCGCCGTGAGGGTGAGCACGTCCACGTTTTTTTTGAGGGACTTGAGTTTTTCCTTGTGGCGGACGCCGAATCGCTGTTCCTCGTCAAGTATGAGAAGCGTCAGATTGGGCAGTTTGACGTCGTTGGAAAGCAGGCGGTGCGTGCCTATCAGGATGTCAATTTGTCCGGCTGCGGCCGCTTTGATGGTTTCTTTTTGCCGGGCCTGGGAAATGAATCGACTCAACAGCCCCACATGGACGGGAAAACCCGACAGACGCGTCCGGAACGTCTGGTAGTGCTGCTCCGCAAGGACGGTCGTGGGGCAGAGCATGGCCACCTGCCGGCTTTCCGAGACAGCGCGAAAGGAGGCGCGCAGGGCCACTTCCGTTTTGCCGAAGCCGACATCCCCGCAGACGAGACGATCCATGGGTTCGGGTTTTTCCATGTCCGCCAACACCTCGGCAATGGCTCTGGCCTGATCCGGCGTCTCCTCAAAACCGAAGGTGGACTCAAACTCGCTGTACAGGGCATCCGGCGGGCCATAGCGCCAGCCTTTGACAACTTTGCGCCATGCGTACATTTCCACAAGGTCGGCGGCTATCTTTTCTATGGCCTTGCGGGCTTTTTCCCTGCCGGCAATCCAGCCCGCTCCCCCCAGACGATCCAGCGCCGGCTCCACTCCCCCAGGGCCCTTGAATCGCTGTATGAGGCTGATTCTGTCCGCAGGAACATAGAGTTTGTCCCTGCCGGAATATTCGATGAGCAGAAAATCATTGGCCGCGCCGTTGATCTCCAGATGGTGCAGGCCGGCGAAACGGCCGATGCCGTAATCCCTGTGCACCAGCAGATCCCCGTCGGCAAGGGCCTCAAAACTGCCCAGACCCTTGAAGGCACGCGAAGCCACGCGCGGCGCTTTTTCCGCTCTGGGCTGGAGGATGTCCTCCCCGAGTATGAGCGTATCGTCCCAGACAAGTTCGGCTCCGGAACGAAAAGGCGAAACGAGGGCAAAAAGGCCATGAAGATCGGGTGCATAGCGCAGGGAGGGCGTAATACCGTCCTGCGCCGCGAGTTTGAGAAATTTTGCCCGTCCGCGTTCGCTGGAAAAGCTCAGAATGACTTGGCGGCGTTTTTGCGTCCATTCCTTGAGACCTGCGGCCAGATGCTGCCAGGGCCTGTCCTGCGCGCCCGGCAGAGGGAAAAGGTCTGTATAGGCGCGGATGGGGCGCTCCGGGAGGCTGTGGCCGCGCTCCTCAATGCCCGTCACCAGCGGCTCCGCGAAAATTTGTTGAAAATTGCGCCACGGCGCGGCCTGAGAATGTCTGCGCAGGGCAAGGGAAGCCGGCTGCGGCAGGGGGGCCTGTTCGCTTTCCAGGATTCCCTTCAGGGCGAGACGCGCTTCGTGCAGGGCCTGTCCGCTGTCGGCCTCGCCCGGTAAAAACCAGAGGCATTCCCTGTCAAGCCAGTCCTCAAGATCGCTGGGAGCATCAAAGACGCAGCCGGGCAAAAGTCCTTCACCGCCTTTGTCCAGGGCTTTTTTAAAAGAGTAGCAATCGTTTTCGCTGATTCTGCCTTCGGCGAAAAGTTTGTCGCAGCGTTTGCGCGCATTTTCCGTTTCCGTTTTGTTCAGGGCCAGAGGGCTTATGGGCAGGAGGGTCACTTCTTCAAGGGAAAACAGGGAACGCTGGCTTTCCGCGTCAAAGAGGCGGATTTCCTCCAGCGTGTCGCCGAAAAATTCCAGACGGACCGGACGGGCGTACCCTGTGGGATAAATATCAAAAATATCCCCGCGTATGGCCATGTCGCCCGGGCCGCTCACAAGGCTGACGCGCTCGTAACCCCATTCCGAGGACTGTTCCAGCGCAAGCTGCGGCGAAAGTTCGTCTCCGCGCCGCAAATTCAGTGTTTTTGCCATGAAAAAGGAAAGGGGCATATAGCGCAGGACAAGGCTTGAGACATCCGCCACAACACAGCGCGGCTGCCCCCGGGTAAGCCCGTAGAGCGCGGCCAGACGACTTGCCTGTACGATCCTCCCACGCCCTTTCGAGTGAGGAGGCAGCGCCAGGCAGGGATTTGCGAAAACCGGTCTTGCCAGGGGCGCGTCGCCCTGGGAGAGATCCGGCGTAAAAAGAGAGAGCAGGGCGCGGGCTGTGGAGAATTCTTCACTGTTGAGGGTGACAAGCATCACACTGCGGCCTTGCGACAGCGCCTGTCCCGCCAGACGGCAACGGGTGGCGAGGCCGGCGCGGTTGACGCGCATCTGCTGTTCGCGGCTTGTCAGCAGGGTGCGAAGAGTTGGCATGGCATTGACAGGTTTTGGGAAGAGACAACAAAGTCCGCGGGGCAGCAGCCGGAGCTGATTGTAACGACGGATGCGATTCTGACGCAGAAGGCGGGGGCGGCCGATTGGCTGCCCCCGCCGTGATCCGAAACAGTTGCCTTTGCGAGTGTCAGACGCCGCAGCCGGTCGCGCCGGCGCAGCCGCCGCAGGCTCCGCCGCCCGTCCCTTCTAGGGGCACAAGCGGCTCCAGCGCAAAACCGGTGTAGGTCAGATCCACCTTGACTCCCCGGATCTGTCCGAGCAGATCTTTTTTGATGCAGAAGGTAAAGCCGCCGCTTTCCCCGGTCTGATCGTCGCTGTCCGGTTCATCCAGAGCCAGCGCGAGTCTCGGCCCGCAGCAGCCGCCGGCGGCATAAATCCGTATGGTCGCTTTTTTTCTGTCGGCAAAGTAGGCTTCAAGTTCCTTGCGGGCAGCGTCGGTCAATTC
>JAISXC010000087.1 GCA_031270875.1 Desulfovibrio sp. | reverse complement strand
ATAACCAATAATTTTTATCTACACCCCAAGGATATTTGCGCGGCGGTAGCGGAATGCGTATCTGCCGTTTCCCGATTTGCCGACAGTCGGTACCAATTTGCTCCCCATTGGTCCCAACTTGGTCTCAATCATAATAGGCGCGGCATTGGGCGCTTTCTATCCTGTCCTCAACAATCCGGTACACCAGCCGGTTCACATCATCTATTCTCCGGCTCCAATACCCGTGCCTGTCATGCTTCAGCGGTTCCGGCTTGCCTATGCCCTTGTGGCCGTTGCGGTCAATATCCCGCAAGAGATGGTTCACGCGCTGGAGCGTCTTTTTATCCTGCTCCTGCCAGTACAGGCAATCCTCCCATGCCCCATCGGACCAAATTTTATCCATTACCGGCCTCAATCAGATTATGGGCTGTCCCTTTGCCCGCTTCAAGCTGCTCCATCGCCGCTTTGAGTCGGGCCTGATTTCTCGCGCTGTAAAAAGGGTCGTCGCTGCCGGTAATTTCAAAGGGTATACGCTGTTCGCGTAAAACTGCCCGCGCGAACATATTTACGGCCACCGTGGCGTTCATGCCCGCATCCGCGCAAAAGGCGTCAAATCGTTTTTTTATGTCCGCATCCATACGGATGCTCAAGGTTGTTTGAGACATGTGCGACTCCTGTCATATGTTATGGATACATTGTGCGGGACTATGGCTGGTTGTCAAGACGGCCGCAATGGCAGGGCGTTGAAAAAGGGCGCTCTCGCATGACGGGGAACCTGTGGGGCCGCCGGCAGGGGTTCTCTCTGTCGGCCTCTGAATATACTGCCGTAATGCCCGCCGCGCCGTCGCCTTCCTCGCCCGCCTGCCTTTCATCCGCCGCTTCGCCGGCTGCCGGCTCCTGACGGACTATTCCTCCATCGCCATGGCCCGGTAATCCTCCCGCGCCAGCGGCGTTACCGCGAGGCGCATACCCATAGCGCCCAAAATTGCCTGAAAACTCTTTAATGCCGGATTCCCCGCAGGAGACAGGGTGCGGTACAGCGTCTTAGGGTTGAGATTCGCGGTTTCCGCCACGTCCTTCATGCCGAAGGCCGAGGCGACACGGCGCAGGGCCAGCATCAGTTCCTCCTGGTCGCCGCCCTCAAGCACGGCGTTCAGGTACTCTGCGGCATAGTCAGGGGCTTTCCTGAAGCTCTCAATGGTGGCTTCCTCGTGCGAAATATACGGCTTGTTCTTCATACTGCTTCTCCACACTCCCGTGCGGGGAGTGACTGTAAGGCATGGCTTATTCACAGATCCGACGCAGAAAATCGACCCTGTAGGCGACAGCCCTGCGGATATCCGCATCCTGAGTGCGCTTGTCACCCCCGCAAAGAAGCACGATCAACGTCTGCCCATGCTGAAAATAGTACACCCGATATCCCGGCCCTACATCAACGCGTATTTCTGAAACGCCGTTCCAGCAAGGCTTGTGGTCGCCGAAGTTCCCTAGAGCCGCCCGGTCAATCCGCCGCAGAACGGCAATCCTGGCGTGGTTGTCCCGTAGGGCATCCAACCATTTCTGGTACAAATCCGTGCCATCTTCAGTGGTGTAGTGAACTATTTCCATAAAGGCATGGTAGCTTTTAAGCGAAAAATGTCAAGGTGCTATTTCTGCCCACGCTCACCCTGAAAAGGAGGAAAGTGAACGGGAGGCGTCGGGCCAGGAATTCCGGGTGCCCGGTTGATGGTTCGTTTACACTTCCATCAAAACGGAGTTCCCTTTTCTTGACAAGGGGCAACTGTCAGATCAAGTCGAGACTATCTCACAGATGTCAGAGTTTTCGCATGGTACAATTTTTGGTATCAGGCATCTATACAATTAGTCATTCAGGTAATTCAAAATCTTTATCAAATTCGGGTATTCCTGCCTTATCGAAGAAATCAGGCCCCATTTCGCCATCACCGAAAGGTCTACGGCATTTGATATTGATGATTGCCTTTGCATCCTTTTGCACATAAATCCCGGCAACGTCTGTTATCTCTCCACCCATCCCCCATTTGCCG
The DNA here is from genome assembly GCA_031270875.1 of Desulfovibrio sp. Next base: position 17,652 of record JAISXC010000087.1, on the reverse strand, counting down.
ATAGCGGAGTACACAAAATAATCCGTGTTGTTCTCTCCAGCGAAGCGCATATAAGCACCTCCGCCGCCTGCAAAAGACCAAATCCCCTTTTGCGCGGATTTTGCCGGAGGTGTTTCGGTGCCGGGCAACGTCAATTCAATTTTACCAAGCTCACCAAAGCGGTACTGCAGGTATCCGGTGTCAGGTCCGAATTTAGGAGAAGCGCAAACGGACGCGATTTTCTTTGGCGTTTGACATGTGAAGACAACTATTTCGCCGCTCGTGCATAGGGATTCAGCCGCATTGGCTAATGGTATAGGGGAAATTAAAAAAGTATAGGCCAAAAGCAAATACATACTTAATCTTTTTTTCATTTTATAATCCTTTTATCGGTAACTGAAAGGCACAATTCGCTGGAAACCGGCCTTCTCAAAAGGCGGATTCCAGCGGATTAAAGCTATACCGCAGATATTTTTTCTTGTAAAGCTTTTTGGCTACGCTGTATATACCTCTCTGCTCACCTCTCTGCTCTCCTATCTGTATGCCTTCTTCTATACCTTCCTGTTTGCCGTCACTACGCGCTTCATTGATGTTTGCATTATAATCCATATATGCCTTTTCTCTCGCCTCGGCCTGACAATATACCCGGTTCTGTTGGAGGAAATGAGCCAGTCGCAGTGCAGCCAGGCGAAAAAATACGTCAGGCTTTTCAGATTGATCAGGTTGAATCCTTCAGCTTTCAGCCTGTTCCAGTCCGGCGAGTTTTTCCCCAGGGCGAAAAACAGTTTCCGTTCCGGGCGGTTGCGCATGATCCGGCGGCACAGGTGCTCGGCGTTGTCGTCCGCCTCGCGGTCGCGGTCCGCAAGGAGCCGGCGGCCGATGAAACGGCGACGGATAAAGGGCAGGTGGGAAAGTAAGATGACGGCGCTACGGGTGGGCATTATGCACACGCCTCTTCATGACTTGTCGGCGGCAAACTTTTCAAAGGTGGCAGTATGGCTTGTCCGGGAGCTTGACTAATAACCAAAAAATAGTACCATAGCCTTATGAATAACAGCCAGCGCAGGACGCTCATGGCAATTTTCACCGAGCCGGTCAGCCCGGCGATTGCCTGGAGGGATATTGAGAGCTTGTTCAAAGCCTGCGGAGGCACAATCAAAGGGGGCAGAGGTTCCCGTGTGTGGTTTATCATGGGCGGGAGTGTGGCGACCTTCCATCGTCCGCATCCTCAGCCGGAGACGGACAAGGGAGCGGTGAAATCGGTACGCCGCTTTTTTAAAACGATAGGGGTAACACCATGAGCATACTTACCTATAAAGGCTATCAGGGGCGTTTTGAGTACGACCCGGAGGCGGACATTTTTCACGGCGATGTCTTGCACCTTACCGATGTTGTTACTTTTCAGGGTCGGTCCATTGACGAACTGAAAGAAGCCCTGGCTGAGTCTGTTGAAGATTATTTTGATTTGTGCAAGGAAGCCGGAAAACAGCCGCAAAAACCTTTTTCCGGGCGTTTCAATGTTCGAATTACCCCTGAATTGCATCAAAAAGCGGCGCAAACGGCCGCGCTTGAGGGAATAAGCCTCAATAACTGGATTGCCTTCGCCGTGGGAAAAGCTGTTGCGGAACGCAGCATCTGAAATCCTCCCATTTGAGCCGTGCCCAGTCCGGGGAGACTTATCGAGAAGAAAGGTAAGGTCGGTTGATACTTCGGTTCTGAGATGAAGAATTCCCATCAGCCTGTGGCGACCATCAATATCAAAAATAACCGGCCAGATTTCAGACTTGCTGTCTATAAAATCCTTAAGCGCGAACATTTCAAGTCGGCGCGGATCCGGCGCCACCGCGCCGGACTGCGTAATCGGCACGGAAGGCCGGCGGGTTGAGGAAAGCGCGGCGGAACTGCGCGCTTTTGTGGAGACCAGGGCGGGGAAAAAACGCCTGTAATGCCCGCCCGCCGGATCATGCGCGACCGCCACACATTAAGGCGTATTTGGCTTGAAGGCTGTTTTGTACACGTCTCGCCCGTGTTCGATCAGCACAACAAGGATTTTTTCGTCCTGAATATCGCACAGAACGCGATAATCCCCAACGTGGTATCTCCACAGCCCGGAAAAAGTATTCCCTTTAAGCGGCTCTCCAACGCTGCGGGGGTCTTCCGGTCCGGATACTCGCGCGCGCATGAACTTCGCAATCCGCGCAGAGAAAATTATACATTTTCAATGTTAATTTGCTCTAAAGAAATGGTTTTTTCCCCGCTGGCCCGAAACCGTTCCAGAGCCGCTTCAGCCAGATAGGCGTCCTCAATGTCGTCAAGACTGCGCTCCAGAGCTTCGCGCACATAAAAACTTTTCGGGCGCTTTGTGGCGTCAGCCAGAATATTGAGCCTCAATTCCATTTCTTCGGGAAGCCGGACGGAGAGCATGTGCGTATCCTCTTTTGCAATACTTGTAATATGTGCATTGCAGGATAGTCAAGCTTCATGCCAGGCAGGAGGCTGGTAGGGTATTCGCCGCTCGCGCAGAACGGCAAGCGCCGGAAGAGGGCGCTTCCGGGAGACAGGGAATCCGCGGAGCCGCGGGCAAAAATAACAACTTGCCAAAAAAGAGGATTTTTGTTTGTATTTGGAAAAACATGATTTGTTAAACGCAAAGACAGTATCGTATATTTTACTTTATAAAACAGGCCGCCCGTGAAACGGTAATCCCTCCGCAAAAGAGTAGCGATTTGAAGTAGAATTGCCGAATGACCGAATTCCATCTTATCGCGCCGCGCAGCCGGATCAGCCGGGAAATGCGCGAAGCCCGCCAGCCGCACAGAGGCATGGTTTTCTGGCTGACCGGCCTTTCCGGTTCGGGCAAGTCCACCCTGGCGCACCACGCAGAGGCCGCGCTGTTCCGCGAGGGCTGGAACATCATCGTGCTGGACGGCGACGCCATACGCGCCGGTCTCTGCGCCGGCCTCGGCTTCACGCCGGAAGACCGGCGGGAAAACAACCGCCGCATAGCCGAAGCGGCAAAGCTCTTCGCCTGCGCCGGGGTCGTCTGCCTGTGCGCTTTCATCTCCCCGGAGGAAAGCGTGCGGCGGATGGCCAGAGACATAGTGGGAAGCGAACAGTTTCAGGAGGTTTTTGTTTCCTGCTCTGTGGAGGAATGCGAGCGCCGCGACGTGAAAGGCTTCTACCGCATGGCGAGAGAGGGAAAGATCAAAAATTTCACCGGAATTTCCGCCGGATACGAAATACCGGTATCTCCGGATTGCGCGATCAATACGGAAGGCCGCCCGGTCGAGGAAAGCGCGGCGGAACTGCTTGCCTTCGTTGGAACGCGGGCTGCGAAAACACGGCCGTAACGCCCGCCGCCGCCGGAACATGCGCAATCTTCAGAACAACCGCCGGCGGGTCCGTGAGGCCCCGCGGGAGGCGTCGGGCCTCGGAGAGCGGGATGATGCCCCTTCCCGTCTTTCCTGGCATCAGGCCCTGCGCGTGGCCCTCGCGACCTCATGGCCCGTCCGGCGGCTGTTCGGCCGCGTCTGGCTGTTCATGGACAGGGATGTCGAGGCGGACGACAACGCCGAGCATCTGTACCGCCATGTCCTGCGCAACCATCCGGAAATCCCGGCCCGGTTCGCGCTGCGGCCCGATTCCCCGGACTGGCCGCGCCTGAAGGCCGAGGGTTTCCGCCTCGTCCCCCACGGCTCGTTGCGTCACCGGATGCTGCTGCTCAACTGCGAACGCCTCATTTCCTCCGGTTTCACAAAATCGGTGTTCCTTCTGCCGCCGCGCCTCTGCCGCCATGTTTTCGCCTGCCTGGGGCACGGCGTGACCAGGGGGGACAACGCCGGGCGGATCAACAGGAGGCCCGTCGCCTTCTGGTCCGTGGCCACGCAACGGGAACTGGACTATGTGACGGCGGAGAACTCGCCCTTCAAACTCACCCGCAGGGAGGCCCGCCTCACCGGGCTGCCGCGTTTCGATGCCCTGCACCGCATGATCGGGCGCAGGCCGGGGCGGCGCATCCTGTTCATGCCCACCTGGCGGCGCTATCTGGTGGAAGAACGCGGGGAGGGGGACACCGCCCGCCCGGCCAAAGCGGGTTTTGAGGATTCCGCCTATGCGAGGGCGGTGGGGGGCTTTCTGGAATCGGAGCGGCTGGCGGATTTGCTGGCCCGCCACGGGTACGGGCTGGATTTTTTCCCCCACATCCACATGCGGCGGTATTTCAGCGACAGAACCTTTCCCGCGGGGATCGTTCTGGCGGAACGGACCAACGGCCGGAGCATACAGGAATTCCTTGGCGAGGCCCGCCTCGTCGTCACGGACTATTCCTCCATTGCCTTTGACGCGGCCTTTCTGGGCAGGGCGCTCGTCTACTGGCAGTTCGACAGGAACGACGCTGACGGGGGGGATCACTACGCCAAAGGGTATTTTGACTACGAGCGGGACGGCTTCGGCCCGGTGGTCGAAACGCGGGAAGATCTCCTTGACGCCCTGGAAACCCTGCTGGAGAGAAACGGCGAACGCGGGGCGAAGTATGCGGAGCGGGTGGAAAGAACATTCCGTTTTCGGGACGACAAAAACTGCGAGCGGGTTTACGCGGCCATTGCGGGCTTGTGAGGCAACGCCCGAATTTCAAACCGCTTGCCCGTAGCGGCGAGATTATCTAAGATGCGTTTTGTGCGTTTTTCCGGCACGACTGGCTCCTTTGCCGGGAGGGCACCGTATGTCTGTGCCGGCTTGGTTTGACTTGGTCCAGAGATACTATAACACGCTTGGGACTTCCTCGCCGGCGAAATGGAGCGCAAATGGGCGATGTTCAAGGGCAGGCTCGCCACTGTTCGGGAAAAGCCCTGGGAGGAGCAAACGGATATGGAGGAGGCGCTCGCCAAAATGGACTATGCCATGACGCGCCTGCTCTCCCGCCTGTAGGCCCATGCGCATCATCGCCGGAGAACTGGGGGGCCGCCTGCTGAAAACAGCGCGCGGCGAGGGCCTGCGCCCGGCCATGGCCAGGACGCGGGAAGCGCTTTTTTCCATGCTCGCGGCCCGGGGCGTTGACTGGTCAAGCGCGCGTGTGCTGGATCTGTTCGCCGGCTGCGGCAGCCTGGCTTTCGAGGCCATAAGCCGCGGCGCGCCCTCCGCCGTGCTGGTGGAAAACGCGGACAACGCCGTGCGCTGCCTGCGGGGAAACATCGACGCCCTGGGGCTTCAGGGCAGAGCACGCGTCGTGCGCGAGGACGCTCTGCGCTTTTTGCGGCGGACGCCCGCGAACCCGGCGCTTGGGCTGGTTTTTCTGGACCCGCCGTACGGGAAAAACCTCGTCGCGCCGTCTTTGGCCCTGCTTGTGCCGCATCTTGCCTCCGGAGCTTTTGTAACGGCGGAAATCGAAAAGGAGGCCGACCCTGCCGCGCCGGACGATCTGGAACCGGCGGCGGAACGGCTTTTCGGCAGAACCCGCGTCTGCCTCTGGCGTTGCCGGGGGCGGAAATGACAGTCCGCGTTTTACGGAGGAACGGATGAAAACCGCTCTCTATCCCGGCACCTTCGATCCCCTGACCAACGGCCACATGAGTCTTATCCGCCGGGGCTGCGACGTTTTTGACCATATTATTGTCGCCGTGGCCGACAATACGCCCAAGAAACCGCTTTTTTCCCACGGGGAGCGGGTGGACATGGCCCGCGAGGCTCTGAAGGGGCAACATAACGTCACGGTGGAGCCTTTTTCCGGCCTGACGGTGGAACACGCGGCCGCCCGGGGCGCGTGCGCCCTGTTGCGGGGCCTGCGCGCCGTGTCGGATTTTGAATACGAATTTCAGCTCGCCCTGATGAACCGGCGCCTGCGCCGCCGCATTCAGACGGTTTTTCTGATGACCGACTATCAATGGCTGTTCATCAGCTCTACCATAGTCAAGGCGGCGGCCAGCCACGGCGCGGACATAGCGGGTCTTGTGCCGGAAAACGTGCGTCTGAGGCTGATGGAAAAATACGCCAACGGCGAGGTCAGGCAGGGGACGCCGTGTCTGGCCGCTCCCTACGGGGGGTTCAAAATCACCTGACGGTTCCCGGATCATGGCAAACAGCAATCCCCTGCCCGTCGTATGTCTCGCCGGGCCGACCGGGACCGGCAAGACCGCGATGGCCCTGGACCTGGCCGAGGCGCTGGGAGGCGAGGTCATCAACGCTGATTCCCGCCAGGTTTACGCCGACTTTCCCGTCATCACGGCCCAGCCGGCGGATGCGGAGCGCGCCCGCTGCCCGCACCACTGCTACGCCTTTTTACCCACGGATCAAAAAACAAGCGCCGGGCGCTGGGCCAAAGCCGCCTGCGAGGCCGCGCGCGCCGCGCTCTCGCGCGGCAGAACGCCCTTGCTGGTGGGAGGCACCGGCCTGTATTTTCAAACGCTGCTGCGCGGCATGGCGGAGATCCCCGCGGCGGATCCCGCCGTCAGCGCGGCGCTTGGGGCGAGGCTTGCCGATGAGGGGCTGCCTTCCCTGCGCGGCGAGCTCGTCCGCGTGGACGCAGCCTATGCCGCGCGGGTGCATCCCAACGACAGGCAGCGCATTCTCCGCGCCCTGGAAGTGTTTTACTCCACAAGGCGTCCCTTTTCCTGGTGGCACGCCCATGCCGGCTCAAGAGCGCTGTGCGTCGGCCCGCTCATAGTGCTGGATTCCGGCCTTGAGGCCCTGACCCCGCGCCTGGCGTTGCGCATTGACCGGATGATCGCCGACGGCGCCTTTGAGGAGGTCCGCAGAGCCATGATCGTCTGCCCGGACACCGCCGCGCCCGGCTGGTCCTGCATCGGCGCTGTCGAGGCGCTGGCCTGCCTTCAGGGAAAAATCAGCCAAGGGGAATGCGCGCGCCTCTGGCTCAAAAATACCCGCGCCTATGCCAAACGCCAACTGACCTGGTTTCGCGCCCGGATTGAGGCACGCTTTGTCGCGCTTGGGGATACGGCGGCCGCTCTGGCCCTGGCGCGCGGTCGCGGTTTTTAACCGCGCGGGCCGTTCCCGGCCCTGCCGTCCAGAAAGGCCCGGTATTCCGGCAGCACCGCGTCCGGCGGACCGGAGGCGACAAGCCTGCCCCCCTCAATCCACAGCAGGGCGTCGCAGCGCTCCACCGTGGAGAGGCGGTGCGCTATGATTATCGTGGTGATGCTCTGGGGAAGGGCGAAAATGGTGTTCATGATCGCGGCCTCCACGCCCGTGTCCAGCGCGCTTGTGGCCTCGTCCAGGATCAGCACCGACGGGCCAGCGTACAGGGCGCGGGCTATGGAAAGGCGCTGCGCCTGGCCGCCGGAAAGCCCGGCGCCGTTGGCTCCGACCGCCGCGTCTGTGCCGCGTTGCTCCGCTATGTCCAGTTCCGCCATGCGGCAGACCGTTTTGACCCTTTCCTCGTCCCAGGGCCTGCCCCATTGGCTGAAGGCCACGTTTTCCGCCAGGGTTCCGGCCAGTATGTACGGCGTTTGCGGCACATAGCCCACATGCCGGCAATAGGCCGCCAGACCGGCGGGAGAAAGAGGGGTGCCGTCAACCAGCATGGCTCCGGAGGTCGGCTCCACAAGACCGCTCAGGATGGCCGCCATGGAGCTTTTGCCCGCGCCGGACTGGCCGATGATGCCCAGGCGCGAGCCGCAGGGGATCGTGAAGGTCAGGCCGCGCAGGCAGTCCTCCTCCGCTCTGGGGTATCGAAAGCATACGTCGGCAAAGGCGATGTCCCGGGACAGCGCGAATTCGGGATCAGGCTCCGGCGGCTCGCGCGCGGGTTCGGCCAGGGCCGCCTCCACCCGCGCGAGGCAATCCAGCGCGGCGTGGCGCATACCGCGCACCGAGACGAGGGCGGACAGCGAGCGGTTGAGCATGGGAAGCACGCGCCAGGAAACCAGCATAATCATGGTCAGCACGCCGGTGATGCGCGCCATGGAGGCGTCCTGCAGGGCGTACATGGCCCACAGCGTCACCGGAATCACCAGAAAACCCACCGTCTCCAGCGTCCAGGTGGGAATGGGCGGGGCCATGGTCAAAAAGATCCTGTCTTTCATGCCGTTCAGGCAGGCGGCGCGGAAGCTCTCGAAAAACACCTCCTGCTGGCGGTAGATGAGGGTTTCCCGGATGCCGTGCATGGCGTTCATGGTGGCCCGCGTCCCCTCGCGGTCATGTTCCGCGGCGTCCGCTCCGGCCCGGTCCAATCTGCTTTTGAGGGTTTTGAACAGAGCCGCGGTCGTCAGGGCGACAGCCAGGATGACCAGCAGCACCGCCCCCGGCGTGACCCAAAGCAGGGTAAGGGCCATGCCCAGGGTGATGGCGGCGTAGGTATACACCGTCATGAGGCAGACGACCATCCGGCCGAGCTGATCCCGCCAGGAAAGCGCCTGAAACATGGCCTGGCTGTCTCCGGCGAGGTGCGCCACATAGGGACTGTAAAGAAAGTCGCGGAACACGGTTTCTCCGGCGAACAGGGTTATGCGCTCCCCAAGCCGCGCGGCTCCGAGGCTGACGTAGGCCGTCACGGCGTTTTTGGCGGCGATGAGGGCCACCACGACCGAGGCCACCAGCAGGGCGAAGCGGCGCGGATCCTTGCACAGGGCGTCCAGCCAGGGGAGCATTTGCAGCAGCCACGCCACGGCGCCGAAGTCCCGCAGCTTTTCCGGCGCGGCGATGCTGACCGTGAGGAAGGAGATGGACAGTATGGTTCCGATTTCCAGAACCGCCAGAAGCACGATGCAGGCGAAGACGCGGCGCGTCGACCGGCGCAGGCGCGGCGGGAGGATCTTGTAGACCCGCGTGAAGTCCGCGAGGAATTTGTCAAAGAGACTGCGCAGCATGGTTCCCGTTTCCAAATATTTCTTCATCATATCAGGATTTGCGCTGATGGTCCAGCCTCTTCCCGTTTCCCGGTCGATAATCAGTCACGAGATCAGGGAGGATGGCGGCTGGCGTCTTTTACGGGATGCTTACAGCATAACGCGCCATTGGCACCATCTTTGCTAAGATTCGTCTGCAAAGGAGAACAAAGTCATGTCACTTTCCTCGTTTTTGATCCGTCCCCCGGACGCGCGGACGGAGCCGGCAGGGAGGCCGGCCTCCGCGCCCGCTCCTGCCCCCCGTCTGACGCGGGGCGGCGGAGCGTCCTTTGCCGCCGTGATGGCGGACAAAGGAGTTCCGGGCATTCAGGAGAGGGCGGCGCGCCCGACCGAAAAGAGCGCGGGCGGCAGGGCCGCCGAAATTGCGAATTCCGCCGCGCGCATGAACATGCGCCGCTCTCATGCGGACTGGAATCCGGGGGGAATTCCCCTCGCGGGCAATCGCAACAGCGCATCGCCGCAACCGGACCGCGCTCAGGGCGCGGCCGATGCTCCAGGTTTTGCCCTGAAGCCGGGCGACTTTATTCACACCAGGGCGGGCGGCGTCAAAAAAACGGCGGAGCGGGACAAAAGCGCGCCGGCCGCGGAAAATGACGGGATCGGCCTGCTTTCCGCGCGTTTTGAGTCCGGCGTCGACGGCATAGCGGCCATCGGCTATGACCGCACGGGCGGAACTTCCTACGGCAAGTACCAGATAGCTTCCCGGGTGGGCGGAATGAAGGATTTTCTGAAGTTTCTGGATGCGCGGGCCCCGGATGTCGCGGAGCGTCTGCGCCGGGGCGGATCGGCGGATACCGGCGGCCGCGGGGGCAGGATGCCCGAAATCTGGCGGCGCATAGCGCGGGAGGAACCGGAGCGTTTTGATCGCCTTCAGGAGGATTTTATCCGTGAAAGCCATTACAAGCCGGCGCTGGCTGCCATTGTGGAGCGGACGCGCCTGAGGGAGGGGAGCATTTCGTCCGCCGTGCGCGAGGTGATCTGGAGCACCGCCGTGCAGCACGGCCCGGCGGGCGCGGCGCGGCTCTTTGACAGGGCCGACGGCATGAGCGGCAGAGAAACGGGACCGGCGTACGAACGCAGGCTGATAGGCAATGTTTACGCCCTGCGCGCCGGACAGTTCGGTTCGTCGAGCGGCGAGGTCCAGGCTTCGGTGGCGCGGCGTTTCGTGCAGGAAAAAAAGCTGGCTCTGAACATGCTTGACGCCGGCGGCGCGACAAGCGCTCTGGCATGAAAAAAGCGGGTCGCATGCGCGAACATGTTCTGCTGCTCAACCTCACCCGTTTGGGGGACATGCTGCAAAGCCAGCCGCTGATTCAGGATCTGCACGACAGCGGACACAAGGTGAGCCTTGTCTGCCTGGAAAATTTCGCTCCGGCCCTCGCCCTGATGCGCCATGTGGAGCACGCCTGCGTCCTGCCCGGCGCGAGGCTGCTGGCGGACACGCGGTCCAACTGGCGGAGCGCCGCCGCGCGCCTGCTGGTTCTGGCGCGGGACATTCGGGAAAAGACGCGGGCGGACCGGGTCGTCAACCTCACCCCTACCTTGCCGGCGCGGCTGCTGGCAAAACTTCTGGCGCCGTCGCCCGCGGCCATCCTGGGGTTCGGCATGGACGAGGAAGGATTCGGTGTGAACGGGGGCGCGTGGGCCTCGTTTCTGAGCGGAGCGTCCGGCCGCCGCGTCAATACGCCCTTTAATGTGGCGGACATGTTCCGCAGAATGGGTTCCGCCGTCTGCTCTCCGGAAATCGCGCGGCGCGCCGGTGTTTCTTCCCTGAAAAAACCCTCCGGCGCCGCTTTCGCCGCGGCGGAGGATCTGCTCCGCCAGATCGAAAAGAAAGCGGATGACACCGCGGCGCGCCCGCAAGGCTACGTGGGGTTTCAACTCGGCGCGAGCGAGGCGCGGCGGCAGTGGCCGGTGGAATATTTCGCGGATCTGGGCGACCGGCTCTGGAAAGCGGCGGGTCTCTGCCCGGTGATTCTGGGGACGGAGGCGGAGCGAAATCTGGCCGGGGCATACGGCGCCCGCGCCGCAAGCCCTTTTGTGAACGCCGTGGGCAGGACGGACATTCCGGAACTGGCGGCCCTGCTCAGCCGTATGCGGCTTCTTGTGACCAATGACACGGGCACCATGCATCTGGCGGCCGGGTTGGGCGTCCCCAGTCTGGCTTTTTTTCTGGCCACGGCCCAGCCTTGGGATACCGGCCCCTGCCTGACGGGCTGCTGCTGTCTGGAGCCGGCCCTCTCCTGTCATCCCTGCGCCTACGGCGGGAACCGCCGGTGCGGACAGGCATGTTTGACGCGCATCAGCCCCCGGGCGGCCGAAAGCATGATCCTGGGATACCTGAGGGGCGGATCGTGGAGCGAACCGGGCCCGGCGGTGCGGGAACAGGCCCGCGTATGGCTTACCGCCGTAGACGAACACGGCTTTGCCGCGCTGCGCTGTCTTTCGGGGCACGATGCCGAAGACCGCGGCCGCTGGCTTGCGCAGCAGCGTCTGGTGTGGCGTCAGATTCTTGACGATATGGATGGTCGGAATGAACCGGACCCCGGGCCTGGCGTGAACAATCTTCTTCCCCCCCTTTCTCCCGCCTTTCGGGGTGAAGTGGTCTCCGTGCTGGCGCGGGCGGTGCGGATGCTCGCTCTGTTGACGGAGCAGGGGAAGCTCGCGGGGCAAAGCGTCATGGCGGGGCAGTTGTTTTTGAGAAATTGCGACCGCTTGCAGCAGATTCTTGACGCCTGTCGGCCGCTGGCCTCACTGGGACACTTCTGGCGCGAGCTTGTCCGGGATCGCGGCGGAAATATGGAAGAAACCCTCCGGCTGACGAGCCTGCTGGCCGGCCATCTTGCCCGGTGGGAAACGGCGCAGAAATGAAATCGCCTTGGCACAAGCCTTGCATATTCCCTGACATCACGCGGTAAGCGTAAAACAATTTTCCCTGTGGGGAGCAAGGAGGACTTCATGATTATTGTAGACGGCTGCAGAAGCGGCAAGGAAATCTCCAATTTCGGCAATCTGGAGGAAGTGCTGACGCATGTGATGGAAGACAGGACCATGGAAAATCGTGTGGTCACAGATGTTTTTGTGAACAACGAAAGTTTTTCAGAGATATATCCCCATCAGGCGGAAGACATAGCCTGCGACTCCATTACCTCTGTGGAGGTTCGCACTGTGTCCGCCGAGACGATGGCCACGGACATCGCGGCGGAAATGAGCAAGGTGGCCCGCATGATGGGCACGGGCGCCCGTCACGTGGCGCGTCTGTTCCGCGAGGCTTCCAATTCGGACGCGTTGGAGCTTCTGCAGGACATGCTGGACGTGACCCGCGACTTTATGGGCATGACGGCCGTTTTGCGCGAAAATTACGCCAAGAGGCAGGACCCGGAATTCATGGCCCTGACGGACAAGCTTTCCGGGCTGCTTACCGAGATGAGCGAAGCTCTGGAAATGGAAGACTGGATTTTGCTTGCGGATCTGCTGGAATACGAATTTCTGCCTTTGTGCGGGGAATGGCGCGTCGTGAGCGAGCAGCTGCATCAGCTGATGACGCGGAGCATTGTCCAGTAACCGCGAAACGGCGGCATCTTTCCGCGCCGCCGCGTCGTCGGCGCGGCGGCGCGGAGAAAAACGCAGGGGGATGAGGTTTATGAGCCAGGGCGTGCGACTGTTGGACAGGGCTGTGGAAATTGCCCATCGGGAAATGGCGGCCCTTGAGGCGGGCGACTATGACGAGGCCGCCAGACTGGCCGACCGGCGCGGAGAAATCATCAGCCGGGCATGGAGTGCGCTGGAAACGGACGCCACCGACCAGTACAGATCGCGCCTTGTCAACCTCACCCGGCTTCAGGATCGCTTGACGGCCTTGGCGGGCGCCGCCAGGGACATCATGCGCGAAGGGCTGCAACGCTCGCGCCGTGAAAAACAACGCCTGCGCGGGTATCATCGGGCCATCGGGCAGGCGATGCAGTAAACCGGCCAAGCGCGCTCTCAGGATTTCCGTCCCATCGCCGCGCGCACCGCCGCGACTTTCGCGGCGATATCCCGCGCTCCCACCAGTTCGGAAACCAGCGCGCAGCACAGCGCGCCGTGCCGCGCCACTTCCGCGATATTGTGTTCCTTGATGCCGCCGATGGCCACAAAGGGCATATCCATGTTGCGCGCCACCCAGCCCAGATAGCCGCAGCCCACGGGAGCGACAGCATCCTCCTTGGTTCGCGTGGCGAAAATGGGGCCCACGCCGATATAGTCCGCCCCGTCCGCCTTCGCCGCCCTGGCCTGGCCGGGATTGTGCGTGGAGAGGCCGATGAGCGTTTTGGGCCCCACAAGGCGGCGCACCTCGGCAACGGGCAGATCCTCCTGGCCTATGTGCACGCCGTCGGCTTCCGCCAGCAGCGCGATATCAATGTGGTCATTGACGATAAAGCACGCCCCCGCCTCACGCGTCAGGTTGCGCAGCAGCCGGCATTCTTCAAGCATTTTGCCGGCCTTGAGTTTTTTTTCCCTGTATTGCAAAATTCGCACTCCGGCGTTAAGAAGGGTTTCAGCCACAGCGGCAAGCGGGCGTCCCAGGGAAAGACGGGCGTCGGTAATGGCGTAGATGTCTGTTTCGCCGGGCAGAATGGCGGGCATGGTCTTTTCCTCCAGGGGGATTCAAGTTCTGTTCGCCCTTCGGAGTATGCTCCCGCGCGGATTGATTTTCAAGGAGTTTCCTCATGCTGAAGCGCTTCGGTATCGCGCTGTTTTTTTGGGCCGCGTTGCAGTGGCCCGCCCCCGGTTTCGCGGCCGAGCCGAAGCCGGACGGTCCAGCCGCCGCCGTGACGGCCAAAAACGGGGACAAAGCCGAAACGGGCCAGGAGGCCGTTGATCCGTGGGAAAGCGTCTGGTCGAATCAGCGCGACATGCTTCATGACGTCAACACCAAAGCCGCCGCCCTGAGAGACAGGTTCAACACGGAGACGGCGGACCTCAATAAAAAAATCCGTCCTTTCGAAGAGGAAGCGCGCCGCCTGCTCGTGCTGACCAACAATTTCAAGGACTGGCCCAACTCCCTGGAGGCCGTCAGCCGGCGTATTTCCGCCACCATGCGCGTTGTGCGGCAGAATCTGGAAACGCTCATGCAGTCCCGCGGCGAAACGCAGGCCCTGCTTGACAGAGTGTCCCAACTCGCCGACAGTCTGCCCGAGGATGTGCGCAACGGCCGGGGAAATGCGGAAATGCAGGCCTATCTCAAGGCCATCACCCAGGCGAGATCCCGTCTTTCGGCTGTTCTGGCCATGTACAACCGCGCCCTTGAGCCTTCCGCCGCCCTGCTGGAGCGCCTGCAGAAAGCCCGGGACGATATCGCCGCCCACTTGCCCGTTCTTTGGAAAGACTACTATCTGCACGATCCTGTGTCCTGGTTGAGTCTGTCTCTCTGGGAACATGTTCCGGAGTCCATGCGTTATGCCGTGCAGGGCATGTCCCTGCGTCTGCCGGTGGAACTGCCGGTCACCGCGGAGCAGTGGACGTCGGCCGCATTGCATTTTGCTCTGGGGCTTGTCTTCACGGCGCTTTTCGGCCTTCTTCTCGCCAGACGCCTGCTGACGCCGGGGTCGCCGCCTGCGGCGCGGCAGATTTTCCGGCTTGCCTGCCCTTTGCTGTGTTTCGGTTTTGCGCTGTTGGTGGCCTCCTTTTCCGCGGGGGCGGAGTTTTACCGCCTGTTGCTCGCCCTGGGCAACCTGTTCATTATCGCCGGCCAGATATGTCTTGCCTGGGATATGCGCCGTTTGAAGCATCCCGGGGCGGGCGGCGGTACCGCGCCTTTCTGGCGGCTTATGCCGCTGACGTTTTGCGCGTATGCCCTGCTGTATCTGCCGCTGGTCAGGGTGATAACCCTGGCGCTCTGGGGCGGGTTTGTCATCGCGGCGCTCGTTGTGGCGCGCCGCAGACGCAAGGACGCAAGCTGCTCCCTGTCGCTGGAGAGCGGCGTTCTGGAAAGCGAGACAGTCGTGCTGTGGCTGTGCCTGGCGCTGGCCATGCTGGGCCTGCATACTTACAGCATGGCCCTGTACCTGTTCTTCGTTTCCGTCTCGCTTGCTCTGGAATTGTGCCTCGGGAGCATGGCGCTCATCAGCGATCTCAACGGCAAATTGCCCAGCGAGGGGGCGCGCGCCGCCGTGGGGCATCTGCTGCTGGCCCTTGCCGCGCCCCTGGTGCTTGTAACGGCCGTTTCAAGCGTGCTGCTCTGGCTGGCCACCCTGCCCGGCGGGTTGTACCTGCTCCGGGAATATCTGCTCAAAAGCATCAACGTGGGGGAAACCCAGTTCAATATCATCCAGCTGCTTCTCATTATCAGCGTTTTTTACCTGTCGCGCACGGCGGTCGCCATGGGGACGCGGCTGCTCGCCAGGCTTCCCGGCCAGGGTCTGACAATTGATTCAACGCTGATACCGCCCATGCAGACGGCCTATACCTATGCCGTATGGTGCATTTTCGGCCTTTTCGTGCTGCGCTCCCTGGGGATGGAACTGAGCAATCTGGCCATGGTCGCCGGCGGTCTTTCCGTGGGCATAGGTTTCGGCATGCAGACAATTGTCAACAATTTCATTTCCGGGCTGATTCTGATTTTCAGCCGCACGCTTCAGGCCGGCGATGTGGTGGAAGTGGGCGGCGTTACCGGCAGGGTGCGGAAAATAAGCGTTCGCGCCACCATGGTGGAAACCTACGACAATGCCCTTATTTATGTGCCCAATTCCGAATTTGTTTCCAGCCGCCTCATCAACTGGACGCGCAACAGCCGCTCGGTGCGCCGCGAGATACGTGTGGGCGTGGCCTATGGCTCCGATACGGAGACGGTAATGAAAGTCATGCTGGACATTGCCAGAGCCCACAACAACATCCTCAAATATCCCGCGCCCAGCGCGGCTTTTGTGGATTTCGGCGCGAGCACCCTTGATTTTGTCCTGCGTTTCTGGGTGAAGGATTATGACGTCGGAGTTTCCACCTCTTCCGACATTCGTCTGGAGATGGAAAAACAGTTTCGCAGTCACGGCATTGAAGTGGCTTTCCCGCAGATGGACGTATATATCAAGGAATTGCCGCCGCGTGTCAAAACCCCGCCCCCTCCCGCGCGACGGCGCGCGGCGCGCTGGTTTGTGAAACGCCTTCCCATACGCGGGAGAAAACAGTATAACACAGGAGAGTGAACAATGATTCGTTACGCCAAGGAACGTGTCACCTCGGTTGGAGTGAAATTCGGCGGCCCCGGCGAAACATGGCTGGCGCAGCTTCTGAACCCGGACGAATTCGGGAACAAGGGCAGGCTGTTCAACCACAATGTTCTCAAGCCCGGCTGTGGCCTCGGCAAACATCGCCACGAGGGGGAATTTGAAGTGTACTACATTCTCAAAGGCGAGGCCCTGTATAACGACAACGGCAACGAAGTGACCGTCAGGCCCGGCGATGTCACCATATGCCCTTCGGGGGAGGAGCATGGCATTCTGAACACGGGCAGGGATGACGTGGAGTTCATAGCCCTGATCCTCTTTGCTGCTTAGAGCAGTTTCGCTTTGAGATTGTCGCGTAACGGCGGGCAAAGCCCGCCTGCGCCAATCCCGCGGCCGGCATGAAACTTCGTCTCGGGCCGGCAGGGCATTCCGGATGTTGAAACGCCCCGTCTTCAGGCTTGCAGCAGATACGTCCTGAGTTTCGCGATCACCCTGTCCTTGTCGACGGGTTTTCCGATATGGTCGTTCATCCCGCAGGCAAGGCAACGCTCGACATCCTCGCGAAAAACATTGGCCGTCATGGCGATGATGGGAGTTGTGTCCGAACCGGGCAGGGCGGATGCCCGTATGCGGCGCGTAGCCTCGTATCCGTCAACATCCGGCATGTGAATGTCCATAAGTATGAGATCGAAACCGTTCGCGGCGGAGGCGAATTTGTCTACCGCTTCCGCGCCGTTGCGGGCAAAACTGATCTCCACTCCGGTATGCGTGAGCAGGGCATCAATGATTTCGCGGTTGATATCCACATCTTCCGCTATCAGTATCCGTTTCCCCTCAAAAATGTTGTCGTCGGATACGCCCTCCGCGGCCGCCGCGTGGAGTTCTTCCCGCGGGGCGCCGTCCTTCGTCTGCGGCTCGTCGGCGCGCCGCGCGCTGATTTCAAAAAAGAAGGAAGCGCCCGAGCCGAGTTCCGATTCAACCCAGATGCGCCCGCCCATCATCTCCACAAGGTGTTTGGAAATGGCAAGGCCAAGCCCCGTGCCCCCGAACTTGCGGTTGATGCTGCCGTCGGCCTGCTCAAAGGGCCGGAACAACTGCCGCCGCTGCTCGTCCGATATGCCGATTCCGGTATCCTTCACAAGGCAGCGGATTGTGCAGAGGCCGTCATCCTCCGCGATTTTTTTCGCGGTCAGCGATATGCCTCCTTCTTCCGGCGTAAACTTGACGGCGTTGGAGAGAAGATTGGAGACAACCTGCGCAAGGCGCTGCCCGTCCGTGATGATGCAGGGAATGTTTTCGTCAACCTCAACGACAAGTTTCTGCCGACGCTCATTCACGCTGAAGGAGGCAAGGTTTGTAACGCGGCGGACCATTTCCCTGAAGTCGACTCTGTCGTATGACAATTCAAGTTTGTCCGACTCAATTTTCGCCGTGTCGAGAATGTCGTTGATGACGCCCATCAAATGCTGCGAAGCTTCGCTGATCCTGTCAAGACAATATTCCTTGCGCTCAATCTCCGTTGCCGACCTGGCGATGGACAGCATGCCCATGATGGCGTTCATGGGGGTGCGCATTTCGTGGCTCATGCAGGAAAGAAAATCCGATTTGGCGCG
>JAISXC010000147.1 GCA_031270875.1 Desulfovibrio sp. | reverse complement strand
TTCAAAAGGGGCGGTCTGCAATTCTACGCGAAATTTACGGAGCGCCACGGCATGCCCTGGGTTGTCGGCAAGGCCGCAAAAGGCGCGGAGCCGAAAGACAAGCAGGACATGGCCGCAAGTATGGCGCGCATGGTGCGGGACTGCGTCGCGGTGATCCCGGCCGGCGCGGAAGTGGCCTTTATGACGCCGGGCACAACGCAGCACACCCTGCACGAGCAGTTTATCGCCCGTCAGGACAAGGCAATCTCCAAGCTGCTTATGGGACAGACGCTCACCGTCGAGATGGAAGGCCGCAACAATTCCCAGGCGGCAGCGACAACGCATGAAGACGTCGCCGAGGGGCTTGCCGCTTCTGACAAGGCGATGGTCGCGGACGCGATGAACGAGATCGCCTGGCTCTATGCCCGCGTCAATGCCGGCCCGGAGGTTCTTGCCCCCCTGTTTGCTTTTGAGGAACCGGAAGACCTGAACGCGCGGGCCGATCTGGACAAAAAACTCTTCGACATGGAGGTGGAATGGCTGCCGCAACATTTCAAGGATAACTACAACCTCAAACCGGGAGAGTTCCGTATGCGGGCGAAGCCGGAGCCGGCGGACCCGGCCGGCGACGTCGACGCCGATCCGGAAGCCGATCCGGACAAAAAGGCCGATGGGGCCGGGGAGGAGCCGGACGCCGGCGGCGCTGAAGACGCTCCGGGGGACGACAAAGCAAAGGAGGACGGCAAGGAAAAGAAAGAGAAAAAGCCCGCATCCTTCGCAGCCGCGTCGGGCCGCAAAACGTCTCCCGCCTCTACCCTTGCCGAAAAAGCCCAGGAACATCTTGATGCCGCAGTGAAACGCCTGTTGCCCGACGCGCTCAAGGCGAACGACGAGTTTGTCACGCGACTTGAGAACGCGATCAAGGGCGCGGATAGCTTTGATGCGGCGGAACTCGCCCTGGTCGAACTGCTGGCCCCGCGTACCAGCCCGTCCGCACTTGAGGATCTGCTGGCCCGCGCCATGACGGCGGCGGCGGGCTTCGGCGCTACGGCGGAACGTGTCGAGATCGGAAAGGGCGGGGAATAGGCCGTGGACCTGCCTGCCCCGGAAATCATCGCCGCCCCGGTGCAGCCGGAGGCCGCCCTCGCCTTTTGGGCGTGGAAATCCGGCTTGCCCTGGCCGGAAGTCCAAAAAATGGACGAAACCGCGCGGCTGCGGGCCTTCTATGTTACCGGGCTTGCCGAACATGACGCCGTCGCCGCTGCCAAGGATGCGTTGCGTCAAGCTCTTGAGAACGGCGAAACGCTCAAAGACTTCCAGGCGCGCATTGCCGATGTGATCCACAGTCAGGGATGGCAGGGGTGGCGCGTCGAAAACATTTTCCGGACGAACCTCCAGGCCGCCTACATGGCCGGGCGTTGGGCGAAAATGGAGCAGGTCAAGAAAATCCGACCCTACCGTCAATACTTCACGGTCGGCGATGACCGGGTACGTCCGAGCCACGCCATACTCAACGGTATGGTGTACCCGGCGGATCACGAATTTTGGGATGTCAACCAACCCCCGAACGGCTTCCGCTGCCGTTGCGGGGTCCGTAGTCTATCCGCAAGGCAGGTGGAGCGGCAGGGGTTGACGGTACAGACGGAGATGCCGGGCGATTCCATGTTGACGGACCCCAAGACGGGCATGGAGGTGCATGTCGCCAACCCCGGCGCGGATTTCGGCTGGCGCAACAATCCCGGCAAGGCGTGGTTGGCCGGTGACGCGACGGCCGGGCTGCCGTTGGACAAGTATCCCGACATCACGCCTCCGAAGAAAGAGCCGCTGACCCAAAAGAAATTGCAAGACGAAATTGCTGCCCTTGACGCGCAAATGAAGGACATGAGCGACAAGCAGAAGCTGACGCAGCTGGAGGCCAAGAAAGCCGAATATCAGAAGCAGCTTGAGAAAAAGGAACTGACGGCGAAGCGGAAGAAGCTCACCAGGGAAAAAGCGGCGCTGCAAAAGGAATTGGATAGCCTTGCCGTAAAAACGTACAGCGGTATTTGGCTTGAGGATGTCACCACTGCGGACTGGAAAGCGAAGTCCGGCAGCATCCATGCCAAGCGGGAGTATTTCCGGAACAAGCTGGCGGAGGGGGGGCTTGCGGTCGCCGAGCTTGAAAAAATTGAGCGCCTGCTGAAAGACTTAGACGAATTTGCCGTTGAGGGCGAGCGCTACCATGAAATTGAATCCACCCTGAAAAAAGTGCGGCAGGACTTGGCAGCGCTGAAAAAGGGTGGTAGAAAAGGTGAGGCTGACCCTTTTTCTGAGCAACGCAAGGAAGCGGCGCTGTGGGCAAAAGACCCGCAGGAGGCCGACGATGTCATGCGCGGGCCGTGCGGCGAGGTTTGGAAAAAGGCGTCTGCGGCCGAGCGCGATGCGATATACCACTATACGGGGGGATCAGGCGGCTTTAACCGACCGTTGCGGGGTTATGAGGGTGACTGGTATAAGTTCAAGGGCATGGGCAAGGTTGACCTGAACTATGAGGGCAGGGGCGACGCCATTGCGCACATGACAAAATTGATCGACAGGTCGAGCTACGACAAAGATATCTGGTTGCAGCGCGGCATTGAAACCCCGGAGGGCGCGGCAAGTTTTCTCGGCATATCGGCACAAGATTTGCGCAATATGACGCAGGATGAATTAAAAAAGCGGCTTAATGGTGAAAAAGTTACAGATGCCGGCTTTATCTCCTGCGGGAGCGCCAAGGGCAAAGGGTTCAATGGGTACATTTTCAATATCTATTGCCCCAAAGGGACAAAGATGATGTACTCCGAACCGTTCAGCGCATACGGCGAGGGCGGTAAGCGGAAGTGGGACGGTATATCGAAGCAATCATATTTCGGGTTTGAGGATGAAACGATTATCCAGCGCGGCACGACTTTCAGGGTGATCAAGGTGGAGAAGCAAGGCGACAATATCTACTTTGACCTGGAAGTCATTAAGCAGATCGGCGGAGGACAAAAGGATGAATGAAAAGCGCCCGCGATGGGAAAGTGAGATGATGGGCGGGAGGCACGTTTCAGAAAACATCGCCTGCAAAACATGCCTTTTCCGGCCTTGCGAAATGAACGGGGAAAAACTGGACCGTGCGAGTACGGCTAATTGCCAAATTTACGAATACCCTGAAGACAAGCCGGACGAGGTTTATTTTGACGGGGCGGAATGCGAATACTACGAGAAAGCGGGGTGAACGTCACACAGGCGAAAATATCTTCTTTACTCCTGGGGCTTGCTTACGGTTTGCGCGGTATCCCGGTCGACTGGCTGAAAAAATTGACCCGGCAGCACGATATTCTCCGCCTCTCAAAGAAACCGGCAGCGGCCTGATAAACACGGCGTAAAAACTCCGCGCAGTTCGCGCACCTTACGGAAAGGGCCTCCTTTCTCCGGTACAAACCGGGGGAAGGAGGCTTTTCTTATGTCGGACACAACCCCCTGGGTATGTATCGCCCGCACGGGCACCTTCCACGATTCGCAAGGCCGGCCGCACACGTTCACGGCGGAAGATCTGGATCGGATCAGCGCCGGCTATGACCCGGCCAAGGCCGAGGCCCCGCTGGTGTTCGGACACCCGAAAGATTCCGATCCGGCCTACGGGTGGGTTCGCGCCCTGAAAAGGGAGGGCGAAAAATTGT
>JAISXC010000031.1 GCA_031270875.1 Desulfovibrio sp. | reverse complement strand
ACGCCGGCTATCGTCTGGATGAGGATGTCACGGTTGACAATGTGGCCGATTTCGTGCGCGATGACCCCTCGCAACTGCTCGGGCGTCAGCAGACGTAAAATGCCTTCCGTCGCGGCAACAACGGCGTGTTGCGGGTTCCGGCCCGTGGCAAAGGCATTGGGGGCGTCCTCCGGGACAATGCAAACGCGCGGTTTGGGGATCCCCGCCCTGGCGGACAATTCTTCCACGATGCGGTGCAGATACGGCGCCTCTTCCGGAGCGGCCTCCCGCGCGCGGTACATGGAGAGCACAATCCTGTCCGAATACCAGTAGCTGCCCACATTCATCAGCAGCGCGAGTCCGAAGGCGATAATGACGCCTGAGCGTCCGCCCATCATGCCGCCCAGAAGAATGATGATGCCCGAAAGCAGAGCCAGCAGGAACATGGTTTTTATCTGGCTTGTCATGGTATTGCTCCAAGTTGTATTTTCTTGCGGAGAAAACCCTCAAAATTTTCCAAAAGCGCCCGCAATGCCTTGCCCCTGTGGCTGACAGCGTTTTTTTCCTCCCTGGAGAGCTCCGCCGCTGTTTTGCCGAGCGCCGGATCAAAAAAGACCGGGTCATAGCCAAAACCGTTGGCGCCGCGCGGGGTCGGGAGCAGTTTGCCCTGCCACTCGCCACGCACAAGCATTTCATCCCCGTCAGGGAGAACGGCGGCCATGCAGCAGACAAAACGGCAGGAACGCCTGTTTTCCGGCACGGCGGCCACGGCCTGGAGCAATTTGCGGATATTGCGCGCGTCGCGGCTTTCGCCGGGCAGGGGCGGCAGATCGTCGGCATAACGGGCGGAATGAACGCCCGGAGCGCCGTCAAGGGCGTCCACCGCCAGGCCGGAGTCGTCAGCCAGACTCGCCAGGCCGGTTTTCCCGGCCGCATGGCGGGCCTTGGCGAGGGCATTGTCCTCAAAAGTGAAGCCTTTTTCCTCAATTTCACCTGTTTCCGGAAAAGCGGCCAGACCGAGGACTTCCAGCCCACGCCCGCCCAGCAGGGTGGAGAGCTCCGCCACTTTTCCGGCATTGCCGGTGGCGAGAAGCACGCGTTGCCTTTTCATGAACATGCCCTTAACAGGTTTGCCGGGTTCTCACAAGCCTCCCAGAACATGACCCTTTGTGGTCAGAATGACTATTTGTTTCGGCAGCATCTTGCCGGATTGCTTCAGGGCTGTTTTTACGGCCTGTTCAAGGCCGCCGCAACAGGGAACCTCCATACGAACCACGGTCACGGAGCTGATGGCGTTGCCGGCGACAATTTCCGTCAATTTTTCGCTGTAGTCCACGCCGTCCAGCTTGGGGCAGCCGATGAGGGTGATTCTGTTATGCATAAAGGCGTTGTGAAAATTGCCGCAGGCGTAAGCGCTGCAATCGGCGGCAATAAGCAGATTGGCGTGGGAAAAATACGGCGCGTTGACCGGCACCAGTTTTATCTGCACGGGCCACTGGCCCAACTGGCCGGACATGTCCAGCTCTTTTGCCGGCGAAGGAGCCTGCCGCCGGATCGGGAGCTTCTCTCCGAAACCGGGGGTTTTTTTTGTATGTTTTCTCAGTTCCACGTTTTTTTTGGCGGCGGCCTCGTCATAAGGAGCCGCCTCACGCTCCTCAAAGGTGATGGCGGCTGTCGGACAGGCGGGCAGGCAGTTGCCGAGGCCGTCGCAATAATCCTCCCGCAGCAGTCTGGCCTTGCCTTCCACAATCCCTATGGCTTCCTCATGACATGCGTTGACGCACAACCCGCATCCGATACACTGTTCCTCATTGATGAGAATAACTTTGCGTATCATTTTTTGCTCCGGTAATACCTGATTCTGTTTTACGCCGTGCTACCAGAATATTACATACCTGAGACTGGATGTCCACAAAAAATATAAGGATTACACAGAGTTTTTGGGCTGTTTGACGCGGGCGCCCTCATCGGCGTCTGCGTCCCGGCAACATGAGTGTGGCAACCGCAATGCCGCCGATCACCAAAAAACCTCCGGCTATTTGCGCCGGGACAACACGTTCGCCAAGCAGCAAAACGGACTCCACGGCCGCGAAGACAGGAAGACTGTAATACACAATGCCGGCACGCACGGGGCCGATATTGTCCACTGCCGCGACCCACCACTGAAAAGCCAGCAGCGAGCAGCCCAGGCCCGCGTACAGAATTCCTCCGGCAAGAAGCGGGGATATTCGCGGCAGCGGCAGGAGCAGCGCCTCGGCCGTTGTAAAGGGCAGCGAAACCGCAAGGCCGAGGAAAAAGGTCGCGGCGTTGTAAGAGACAGTGGAAATTTCCGGCGGACGGCTGCGGGTAAAAAGCGAATACAGGCCGAAGCAGGCGGCCCCGCCGATTGCCCAAAAATCCCCGCTGTTGAAGACCAGTCCCGAAAGACGCTGCCAGTCGCCCCTGCTGACCAGAATAACTACTCCGACAAGCACCAGTGAAAGCCCCGCAAGGCGGCGACGGGTGATGGCTTCTCCATACAGCACACGGGAGAGCAGCAATATCACCACCGGCGCCGTGGGCACCAGAAGCGCCATGTTCAGGCTTTCCGTGCTCTGCCCTGCCTTATATATCAGGGTATTCATCAGGGTGACGCCCAGAATGCCCATGATCAGGAGGTAACGCCAATGTCGGCGCAGGGCAGGCCAGTCACGCCTGAGATGGCTTACGGCAAAAGGCAGCAGGACGAAAAGGGCCACAACCCAGCGCCAGAAATTGAATTGCCAGGGGGGAATCAGCGGGGCCAGAGCCCTGGCCGCCACAAAATTGCCGGACCAGACAACAACGGCAAGCAAAGCGCAGAGATATCCCGATATGGCTCCGGGCATGACCGTTCTTCGATCCATCCACGCAACATCCTTTAGATACAGATATTTTTTATTATGGTTTAACGGCGATGCTCCCGCTTGTCAAGCATGCGCCATTGTGGACAAGCAAATTCACTTGCGCAGGGCGGCTGTTTCCGTTAAGGTAAACCAGTTTTTATCCAGACTTTTTCTATTTTTTTCAAGCAATGGAGGCACGCGCGAAAAGGCAGGATTGCTGCCCGGGTGTTGGCCGCAGAAAGGACGCATCATGAACGCACGCAACGTACGCGAGTACTTGGTCAAGGCCAGAACCACCTCCAAACGCGGGGAATTGACACGTTCTTTGAACTTTATGGTTTCCGCCTTCAAAGCTCTTGAGGGCCAGCCAGCCCCGACTGATCTGCGCGGGGACATCCGCGACGCTCTGGCTGATCTCAATGCCGACCCCAATTTCAAAAATGCCGCCGGCGCCCCGGTAACCTATCAATCAGGCCAGGAACGCTCCCTCCTGAATTTTTTCATCCGTCTTTCCAATGCTACGCTGGAGCTGGAAGATCAGGAAGATCACGAGGCCGCCCTGAAGCGCAAACTCAATCTGGACCGCTGTCTCAAGGACGGCAAAAAGTTTCTGCAGGAAGGCAAGCCCGCCGAGGCGGACCAGTGTTTCATGGACGCATACAAGTTCTATAAAAACGAATCCGCCTTTTTCGTCATTATCGCCAAGGCTCTGGTGGAAGCGGGGGAGTATGTTCGCGCGTTGGGGCATATTCGCAAGGGGTTGAAAATCAATCCCAGTGATGATGAGCTTGCCCGTCTGGCCGAAGAATGCGCGCGTCTGCGCGGCTGAGAGGCCGGCTTGCCATGCGCTCTCTGCGTTATATTCATGCCGCCGATCTGCATCTGGACGCCCCCTTTCTCGGCGTTTCCCAGTCCCCGCATGTTCCCCGTCTGGCCGGGCAACTGCGCAGGGCCTCCTTTACCGCCCTGGAGCGTCTGTGCAGCCTCTGCGAAAGGGAAAAACCCGATTTTCTGGTTGTCGCCGGGGATATTTACAATCAGGAAACCCACAGCATCAGGGCTCAGCTCGCCTTGCGCGACGCATGTGAACGCCTCGGGCTTTTGTCGATCCCCGTTTTTCTGGCCCACGGCAATCATGATCCTCTTTCCTCCCGTCTTACGACCATGCGTTGGCCGGAAAACGTCACCTGTTTCGGGCCGGGGGTCACCGCGCACTCCGTGGTGCGCGACGGTGAAACCGTGGCCCTTGTACACGGCATAAGCCATGAGAAGGCGGGGGAAAGTCGCAATCTCAGCCGTTTGTTCACGCGGGACGCAACGCTTGACAAATGCTTTCAACTCGGGGTGTTGCACGCAACGGTGGAAGGACAGTCCGCTTTGCGCTACGCCCCCTGCTCCCTGGTTGACCTTAAGGAGAGCGGGCTCGACGCCTGGGCTCTGGGGCATGTTCACAAATACGCCGTTCTCTCGCAACGGCCCTTCATCGCCTATTCCGGCAGTATTCAGGGCTTGCATGTCAACGAGCCGGGTCCCCGCGGCTGTCTTGTGATCACCGCGCGTCATGACGGCGTGGAATGGGTTTGCGGGCATGCCTTCCACTCCCTCGCTCCTGTGCTGTGGGAAGAAGTGGAGTGTGATCTGGAGCGCGTCGAAAGTCTTGACGAGGCGGAAGCGCGTCTCGTCGAGGTTTTGAACACGGCCGCCGCAGAAGCCGACATGGGCTGTGAAGCCTTGGTGGCGCGCATTGTGCTGCGGGGCCGAACGAAGCTTGACGGCCTTCTGCGTCAGAAAGCGGCGCAGGAAGATCTCTTCGGGCGGTTTCAGTATCTTTCCAGCGGCAGTCCTTGCCTGTGGATCAAGGATATGTGCTGCCGTACCCTGGCCCCGCGTGAAAGGAACTTGAGCCGCGACGACATCTTGGGGGAAGTGCTGCGCCTTGCCGCCGCCCTGCGGGCTGATCCCGCAAGTCTGGGCCAGCTGGCCGGCAAGGCCCTCGGCCAGTTGTACACGCACAAACGCGCGACCAGATTTTTATCCTTTCCCCCTGAATCCGAATTGCTCTCCCTGCTGCAGGAGGCGGAGATGTTGTGCGAAAATTCTCTTGAACCGGATGAGTAAACCCGCATGCTGATTTTTTGCCCGCGCTGTTGGAGACGCAATGTATGTAGAGTCATTCCATATTGACGGCTTCGGCGTTTTTTCCGAAGTCACGGTGGAGGGGCTTTCTCCCGGTCTTTCCATTTTTCTGGGAGACAATGAAGCCGGGAAATCCACCTGCCTGGAATTTCTGCGTGTTACCCTCGCGGGCTATCCCGACAGGCGCGGTAACGCCTGGAAACCTTATGCCGCCTATCTGGAGAGCAATAAAACCGGCGGCAGCCTTGGCCTGCGGCTGCACGACGGGGAAGAACTGCGTCTGACGCGTCGACCCGGCGCGTGCGGCGGCATACTGAGCCTTGGCAGCGGCGATGGCCGAACCTTGCCACCCCAATATCTGACTACCCTGTTGCGCGGTGTGAACCGCGACGTTTACAATGCCGTTTTCGGCTTCAGTCTGGCGGAATTGCAGATTTTTGAAAGCCTCAGCGAGCCCGGTGTGCGCAACGCCCTCTACAGCGCAAGCTTTGGCCCGGGCCTCGCCTCGCCGGGCGCGGTGCTGGCTGGCTTCAGCAGGGAGATGGAAGGCATTTTCAAACCGGGCGGCGTCAATCCCGCTCTCAACGCGGATATCAAGGAGCTGGAGGACATCCGTCGCAGACTGGAAGAGCTGAAAGCGCAGGCGGCGTCCTACAATGATCTTGCCTGCGAACTGGAGCGGAACAGGACCGCCCTGGCGGAAGTGAGACGGAAAAAGGCGGCCCTGGAAGATGGGGCGCGGGGACTGGCGAGACGCCTTGGCGTATGGCGGCAATGGCAGGAGCGGCATGTGGCTCTTGCCCAGCTGGACAGGCTGGAAGCAGTGAGGGAAGACTTTCCCGAGGACGGTCCGGCGCGTCTGGCCGCGCTGGAAGCGACGCGCCAAAGCGGTGAAAGGCAATTGGCGGACCGCAGGGAGAAGTGCGCGCGTCTGAAACAGCGACTTGAGGCCATCCGCATCAATCCGGCATTGCTGGAAGCGCTGCCTCTTTTGCGCAGTCTGGTCAGCCGCAAAAACGCCTGCCAGGAGGCTCTGGCTTTTTTGCCCGCGCAGCGGGAGGAGTGCCGCCGCGCGGCGGCCCAACTCAAAGCCGAACTCCTTTGCCTGGGCCGCGGCTGGACGTGCGCGCGCATACGCGCTACAGACCGCACTCTTTTTGCCCGCGAAGATATTGAAAAACAGGCCAGAGCCATGATCGCGGCCGCCCTGACTTACGACGCCGCTCTCGACGTGTTGCACAAGGCCAACCAGGAAGTGCCGGCTGCCGAGGAAGAGCTGGAAAAGGCCAGTTTGACCCTGGCTCGTCTTCCCTCGCCCGAGGCGGCTCTTACTGAGGATGAACGGGACAAGGCGCGTCAGGCTTTGGACAGGCGGGATCGCGGCCTTCGCTCGCTTGCCGAATGTCAAAAAAGCGTTGACAGGGCGCGGGCGCTTTTCGCGCGGGCTTTTGAGCCACTGGGGCTCGAAAGGACCGCTGACCCGGCCGGAGATCTGGAGGGCGTTCTGGCCCGCAGGGAAGAAGCCCTTGGCATCGCCGGTGAAGTGCAGGAAAGGCAGCGCGAGGCGGAAAAACTTGAAGACGTTGCGCGCCAGGCGGAAAGCCAGACGCATGATCTGAAACTGCGCAAAAAATTGCATCTGGAAGAACTCCAGCGCAGCCCCCTTGACGTCAGCCGCAAATCACTCGACGACAGGGAGAGGGCGCTTGATGATCTGCGGGGCAAATCCGCCACGCTGGACATGGAACGCGCCCGTCTGGACGAGCTTGACGGCAGAATACAATCGGAGACGCCGCCCTCCCCGGTAAAAAGTCTGCCGCTTATCGCGATCGGCCTTGCCCTGGTTTTGCTTGGAGCGGGGATGCTTCTGGCGCACTGGCGGCTGGGCATAACAGGCTACGCCTTGACGGAGCGTCTGGTCGTGCCCGTTACCTTGTGGTCCGGTTATCTCATCCTGGTCTGCGGCGTGGCCTTTCTGGCAGGCGGGCTGCCGCGCAGCGGCCCGGAAGCCAAACGCCATAAGCAGCGGATGGCGCAACTGCGCGCATCGCGGGAGATTCTGGCCGAGCATGTGGCCCGCCTTGAAGAACAGACGGCGCACTTCTGCGCCGCCCTCGGCATAGAAAACCGGGATCTCGTCACGCTGGACGCCGTTGCCCTGCGCCTGAAAGACGGACGGGAAAAGATTGTTCTTGAGGAGCAGAGCCGTAAAACCCTGGACGATCTGGAACGCGAGGTAAAATTGGCGGAAGCGCGGTCCGGTGAGGCCGCAAGGCGGCGGGATCAGCACATGAACAGCCGCGTGCAGCACGTGCGCCGACGCTGGCAGGACATTATGCTGGCTCTGGGCGTGCGCGTGGTCCCGTCGGCCGACGGAGCCTCCGCCTTTTTCGCAAAGGCTGAAACAGCCAGAATCGCCCTGACCACCCTGCAGGAAGCCGAGACTGCCCAGTGCGGGCAGGAAGCCGACATACACGCGCAGGAAGATATTCTGCGTTCTCTGGAACCGGTGTTCGCCCTGGCCGACAATCCGGCAGATGGGGAATCCCTGGCGCAGAGCGCGCGGCGTATTCTGGAAAGCTGCCGGGCGGCGGATGCCGCGCGAGAGAACCGCATCAGGGCCGAAGCGGCCGTGCAGAGCAAGGGAAACGTCCTTGCGGACAGCAGGGCGCGCAGAGACAAGGCGGCCCATGCTCTGATGGAAGCTGAAGAACGGTTTGCCCGTGCGCGGGAGCAGTGGCGCGCGAGCCTTGGCAAAATGGGCCTGGACGCCGATCTGGAGCCGGACGCCGCGCGCGAGGCATTTGACCGCATGGACAAATGCCTTGCCGCTGAAGACAGACTGCTGCGTTGCATATCCGAGCGCAGGCGCAGCCGTTGCGCCGAGCAGGCTTTGTGTCTGCCTTTGGCGAAATTGCTGGAAAAACTCGGTCAGCCGCCGCAGAAAGACGCAGACGGCAACGCTGACTGGCCTGCCAGTCTGGATGCAACCTTGGAAGCGGCCGAGATCGT
Organism: Desulfovibrio sp.; assembly: GCA_031270875.1. The sequence goes on along the minus strand of JAISXC010000031.1, from coordinate 3,712 downwards.
TTTTGCCGCGTTGGGCGAGCGCGAGAATCTGACAAAGCAATTGGAGGAGGAACGGGAGGCTGCGCGGAATGATGAAGCGGCCCTGCGTGAGGCGCAGGGCCGCGAGGCTGAGCTTTTTGTTCGAGCCGGGGCACGCGATGCGAACCATTTTTTGCATCTGAACAGGGTGCGCAACGAATGTTTTGAACTGAAGCGATCTGTGCAGCAAAATGAGGACATGCTGCGTCTGGCCGCCAGAGACGAGCCGTTTGAGGAATTTCTCGCTTCCTTCAGCGAAACGGATCAGGAAATCCAGGAAAATCGCGCAAAAACGATTCAGAAAGAACTTGGCAGGCTGCAGGAGGATGAAACAGTTCTTGACGCCGCCGTCATGGCGCAGTCCGGCAGGGTTGCCGCTTTGGAATGCTCGGATGAACTGGCGGCGCTTCAGCAGCAGGAAGCTTCTCTCACGGCGGGCATGGAAGAGAGGGCGCGCCATTGGGCCAGGCTGGCCATTGCGCGGGAGCTGCTGACGGAAGCCAAAATCAGGTTTGAACGGGAACGCCAGCCCAAAGTCATCCGTCATGCCTCGGAAATCTTCGCCGGCATCACCCGGCGCTGGCGCGGCATCAGTGTCAGTCTTGACGATTCGAGCCTTTCCATTCTACCGGCGCACGGCGCGCCCGTGCCCCCCGAAATCCTGAGCCGCGGCGCGCAGGAGCAGGCATATCTGTCTCTCCGACTGGCCTATATTGTCAACCATTCCGCAGAGGCTGAACCGCTGCCTGTCATTATGGACGAAATTTTGGTGAACTTTGATCCCGGGCGCGCAGGACGCACCGCGCGCGCCTTTGCGGAATTGACGGAAGGCCCGGGCAGAAGGCATCAACTGCTCTATTTCACCTGCCAGCCGCATATCGTGGAGATACTGCGCAAAGTCGTGCCGGGGGCGGCCCTGTTCAACGTCCGGAACGGAGGAATCCAGCGTGCCTGATGATATTCTGAAGCCGCTGCGGACAGCGCGCGTCAGGCAAAATACGTCATGGAGATTTTTTTTAGTTCTTTCAGGCTGTTGAGGATGGCGTACTCCTTCAGGGGACCAGTTTTCGCAAGGCTTTCCACCACGTACAGACATTCGGCCTCACTGCGGCCGTGCACCATGGTATAGAGGGCATAGGGCCAGTTTTCCACCGCTTCCGGCCCCGGCCTGTAATAGACGTGGGAAATGTGGTCGTGCCCGGCCGCCAGCGCGCCGCAAAGATCCGCATTTGCTTCGTCCACCTTCCAGGCGACCATGGCGTTGTGTGTCCAGCCGGTTTTCTGATGTCTGATGCTTGCCCCGAAGCGCCGAATGGCGCCGTTCTTTTTCAGGCGGGTCAACAAAGCCAGCACCTGGTCCTCAGTCATGCCCGCCTCTGCCGCCATGTCGGCGTAGGGCGTGAGAGAATCCGGCAGGTCAGCCTGCACAATGCGCAAAACAGCGAGCTCCGCATCGGTAAAGTCAATGGGCATCAGCGATCGAAGGAACGTTCAAAAAGCCCCTGCACCGCAAGACGACCGCCGTCATCCAGAAAACGAGTGCCGGTGGCGGTAAAATGCGCGGCGGTGACAAGGGGTTTCTCCACAGCGGCCCAGGCGTCCCGCTTCCAGACAAACCAGGAACTGCGCGGCTGGTCAAAAACATACAAGGGCTTGTTGCATATTTTGGCGAATTCCGCACCCCAGCCCGTGCCGCCTTTCACCGTTCCGTCCTGCTGGATGGCGCCCACGACAAATATCTGCTCGCCGCTGCTGACCTGCCAGCAGATGGACTGCAGCACCTTGCGGAACAGGGGAGCGCGGGTGTATTCCCGGCGCATCAGCTTTGAAACATAGGTCATGCTCACATCCTTGAGCATGAGTTCACGGTTGGTGAGCATGCGCACGCCGCGCAGGCGATTTATCTGATGGCCTTCAAAGGTGTAGTTGACTTCTTCAATGCCGCAGGTTTCCGCCAGATTGCCGAAAAATTCTTCCGTTCCGGCGGCACCGCCGCTGTATAGTACACTCTGCGCGGGATTGAGCACAACGCTGTCCTTGATTGTTAGTTACTGCCAGGAGTGATGTGACTGTACTTCGCAACATCAACAAAATAGCCCCGGAACACACCGGGGCTATCCGCTGGGTGCCGGGAGTGCTTAGAAGCGCGGCGAGCGCGGTGAGCGCGGCTTGGCTTCATTCACGCGCAAGGTCCGGCCGCCCAAACTGAAGTTGTCCAGAGCTTCAATAGCGGCGTCCGCTTCGGCGTCCTCCATTTCCACAAAACCAAAACCGCGGGCGCGGCCGGTTTCTCTGTCACTCACAAGTTTTACGGAAAGGACTTTGCCGTGCTCGGCGAAAAGATCCTGCACCTGTTCCTCTGATGCCGACCAGGGAAGATTCCCGACATAAATGGACTTGGACATGAAAACCCCTCTCAAAAACAAAAAAATAAAGCTCCCGTACGGTCTGTCGGCAAAACGTATCACCGGCGCACGGCACTGCGGAAGGGAGTTAAGCATGATTTCCGTACTATGTCAATGTTTATGTATTACAGATTATGTATTACAAAAAATTTTTATGGGCATCTCGTTTTCAAATTTCGCAAAAATATCCGCGAAAATTTCCGGGATGCGTTTGTGCATCCGGGCCAGCAACGGCAGGGCTATCTGGCGTATTTGCGGATGCGCCGCCGGGGCGCAGCGCATCTCAAAGATATGCCGCCACTCGCGCAGATTGCAGGTGACGACAATTTCCGTTTTCAGGCTGTTGGGCAGCACGCAACGCGCCTGCTGGGCGCTTGCGCCCGCCGCCGTAAGTGCGAGATAGGCTTGCTCGGCCGCCAGCATGGCTTTGTGCCACAACGCGTACTCTTGGGAGTCTTCCGGCCAGAAACAGGGTTTGATCACGGTGATTTCCCTGCCGAATTTTTCCCGCCCGTAGTTGGCGTAGCGTGTGCTCTCCTGACTATAGGAGGCCAGACGGTGACGCACCAGTTCGTGCGTCACCCCGCGATCGCAGACGATGCGCACCGTTGCGCCCGTGTGCTCAATGACGCTGTGGTGGCCTGAACGCATAAGTTTGCGCACAAACTCGGAAGCCGAGCCGGATGTGATCTTGTCTTCGGATTTGTAGCAAACGCGCCCGGCCGTCTCAATACGGCGCAGAATTTCGGCGCCGTCGTCCATAGCCAGTATTTCAAAGCAGGGTTCGACGATCTTCATGTTCTTGTTTTTAGGCCGCTTTGCGCAAAAAAGCAATTCTTCGCATTTTGCCCGGACTGCGGCCTTGACTTTAAGGCTGCCCATATTTATCCTAATCTCTTCTTCGGGCAGTTAGCTCAGCTGGGAGAGCACCGCCTTCACACGGCGGGGGCCACAGGTTCAAGTCCTGTACTGCCCACCAGGAAAATCAAAGGGTTACGGTGAGAGTCGTAACCCTTTTGTGCGTCTCTAAGGGTATTTTATCCCGCCCTTATCCCGCTGGATGTGCGAAAGTGAATCCTATGATATTTTGCTACCATCTTTTTGGGAGGAATTTTCTATAATGCAATCAACCAGCATCTCACGTCCAATCATTGGGCTTGTCGCCGAAATTATTAGAAGTCATTTCATAATTCCCTGATGATTCTTCTGAGCAAAATGATGGAAAATGCAAGATGAACAAAAGCTGTAAAGTTCTCATGGAACCTGTCCCAACGCGCCATTGTTCTCTT
>JAISXC010000019.1 GCA_031270875.1 Desulfovibrio sp. | reverse complement strand
GCGCTGGACACCCTGCTGCGCGAGCGCCTGCGCCAGGAACTGCTGGAAATTCTGACCATGCTGACCATCCCGGCCGTCATCATCACTCACGACCCGGATGATGTGGACATCTTCGCCTCGGGGCTGATCCTCTACAACAACGGCTACGCCCGCCCTGTGCCGGAATACCGCGAGCTTCGGGCGGATTTCGCCTCCGCCGGGCAATGTCTGCGGCATTTGCAGGAAAAGGCTGTTTTCGCGTAGCCGGAAAGCCTTTCGAGAAACGAGGCCCGACCGGCCCCTTTGGGGCTTGGCCGGGCCTCGTGATGAGCGTCCCTGAATCGGACCGGCATCGACTGATATTGTATTGTTGCGCGGCATCAGGTATAATTCCGATTCCCGATAAAAATTGCTTCAATTTCTATCGGGAATCGGAATTGCGCCTGCCAGACAGGCGCCAAAACCGTAGGTTACGCAGGGAGCAGGCGGGTTTTGCCTGCCTGCGGCTCTCCAATTGGAGCATTTATTTGGAATCAGAATAAGATGCAAGCACCGCGGGACGGAGGAGAAGTCATGAAAACGCTTGTCGTCAAGGGTATGCATTGCGGCCACTGCAAGGCCGCTGTGGAAGAGGCCGCCGGCAGGATTGCCGGCGTGGCGAACGCTCTGGCCGACCCGGCCCGCGGCATCCTCAGCTACGAGGAAGCCGCGCCCGTGGATGAGCGCGCCCTGAAAAAAGCCATAGAAGCCGCCGGTTTTGAGGTGGAGTGAAAATCTTATCCGGGATTGGCAATGAGACGATTTCTGCACTGTCTTTGGCGCTGTCTGTCAGTGTGCGCCCTCCTGCCCGCAATGGCCGCGGCCAAAGCGCATCCGCTGGATTTTTCCACAATCCGCCTTGGCGACGACACGCCGGTAGTGCTGGTGGTGGGCGGCATTCAGGGCGACGAACCGGGCGGCTTTTCCGCCGCCACTCTCATCGCAACGCGTTATACCGTGGAGAACGGCGCGATATGGGTTGTGCCCAATCTCAATTTTCCGAGCATCATCATGCGCTCGCGCGGCATCAACGGGGACATGAACCGAAAATTCGCCGCCCTGGACGCGCGCGACCCGGATTTTTCCACCGTGCGCCGCATACAGGAGATCATACGCCATCCCCGGGTGGGCCTGATACTCAATCTCCACGACGGCAGCGGATATTACCGCGAGGAAAAGATAAACCCCCTCTGCAACCCCTCGCGCTGGGGACAGTCCGTCATTATTGATCAGGAAAGGCTTGAAGCGGGAGTTTTCATGGGCGAGCTCGGCCGCGAAGCCCGACGAGTGGCGGAAGAAGTGAATCGCCGCCTCATACGCGAGCTGGACAGGCTGCATGTGCGCAACACCAATACCGCCGCGGGCGACAGGGAAATGGAAAAAAGCCTCTCCTACTATGCCGTGCGCCACGGCAAGGCCGCCTTCGGCCTGGAGGCCAGCAAGGAATTTCCGGTGGAACTGCGCACCTACTACCACCTGTGTATGGTGGAATCTCTGCTGCGCCAGGCGGGAATCCGTTTTTCCCGCGATTTCGAATTGACGCCCAAAAGCGTGCGGCGGGTGCTGCAGGCGAATCTCGGCGTCTCCTTCGCCGAAAAACGCATTTTTCTGCCCCTGGACGACGTGCGGCCGGCCATCGGCGGTCTGCCTCTCCCCAAGGACAGCGCGGTCGTGACCTCCAAACCCATCATGGCCGTGCTGCCCTGCAAAAAAAACAGCGAGGCACTGTGCATTCACTACGGCAACCGTACCATCACCCGCATCAAGCCCGACTGGCGGGAGATGGACGACAGTCTCCACGCCATACGCGTGACTGTGGACGGCCAGGAAAAATTGATTCCCTTTGGCGAAGTGCTGCCCGTGGCGGAGAGCCTCCGGATACACCCCCACAACGGCTTCAGGATCAACGCCATCGGCTTTCCGGGAAGGGGGGGGGATGACAGCGGCATTACCCTGCGCCATAAAAATTTTTTGAAGCGGTATTCCGTGGATCGCCAGGGGACACTTTACCGTATTGAAGTTTATAAAAAGCAGCGTATTACAGGAATGTTCCTGGCTCGCTTCGGCAATATGGGGGAAACGGCGGACAAACGGCCCCTGCTGCCATCCGTGCCGGGGCCGGAGTCGAGTCTGGGATTTTGACCATGCCGGGCTCCATTTCCATTTGCGTGGCCGGCGGTGGAAGCTGGGGCACGGCCCTTGCCCATCACCTCGCGGGGCGCGGCCATGACGTCATCCTCTGGCTGCGGGATGCCCAAACAGCCCATGCCGTCAACGCCGGACGCGAAAATCCGCGCTATCTGGCGGGATATTCCCTGCACAGGAACCTCGCCGCCACCACGGACCCGGCCGCCCTGACCAGGGAAATCATTGTGTCCGCCGTTCCCTGCCAGCAATTTCGGGCCTGGCTCAGCAAGCATAAAGACCGCTTTCCGGAGAGTAGTATCCTTGTCAACGCCGCCAAAGGATTGGAAATCCGTACTCTTGCCCTGGGGCACGCCGTCGCCGATGATGTTCTGGGCGGGCACACCGGCCGCTACGCCGCCCTTTCCGGCCCCTCCTTCGCGGCGGAAGTCATGAGAGGGCTGCCCACCGCAGTGGTGCTGGCCAGCCGGGACGAATCCCTCGCCCGGCATCTGCAGGGCATTTTTTCCGGCCCGGCTTTTCGCTGTTACAGCAGCGCGGACATCGTCGGCGTGGAAATGGGCGGGGCGCTCAAAAACGTCATGGCCATCGCGGCCGGCCTGTGCGACGGCCTGGGACTCGGCCTTAACAGCCGCGCCGCCCTCATCACGCGCGGCCTTGCGGAGATATGCCGCCTGGGTCTCGCCCGCGGAGCGCAGGAACACACTTTCATGGGTCTTTCCGGTCTGGGCGACCTCATTCTCACCTGCACCGGGGAACTTTCCCGCAACCGCCAGGTGGGGTTGCGCCTGGGCAGGGGAGAATCCGTCGACGCCATTCTCCAAAGCCTCAGGACGGTGGCCGAAGGCGTCAAAACAACGGCCGCGGCCCATGATCTGGCCCGCCGTTTGCGAACGGAGGCACCCGTCATCAGCACGGTACACAGCATCATTCAGAAGGGGCACAGTCCCGGGAGAGCGGTGAGAACCCTCATGGCGCGCGCCCTCAGGGAAGAGTGAACTTGAGTCTTATTCCCCACGATAATACAGAGTAATTATTGTTTTTTTTGTCTTGTAAAAAAACTTGCGAACCTAAAAAGTATATGTTAGGGCTGGATCAATTACCGTGAAACAGCGCCGTAACGGCCTGGATATTTTCCTCAGCACAGCGCAGGGCCTCTATGACATCATCACTGTTTGCCTCCGACGGTTTCCTCCCACCCCTGTTTGCCGGCATGATCATTTTGCTGTTCGCGACAATTCAGGCCGTTCTGCAGCGCGACAATCCGCGCCGGCTGATCCTGTGGGGCGCGCTGCACGATGTCGGCATCCTCTTCCTTGCGTTCAGCGCCAATAATGCCGTCGCAAACGCCGGAATATGGCTTTTCGTCATCTTTCAGGCAATCGCGCGCGCGCTGGCGCTGGTTTCGCTTTCGCGGTTCACGCCCGACAACATGGATGCGCCCACACTGGACAATCTGCAAGGCGCCGGCTACGGCAATCTTGCCGGAGCGCTCTTTGTCCTGGGCTTGCTGGCCTCGGTGGGCGGATCTCCCTTCCTGGTGCCGGAGGGACGCGGCCTTATCGTCAAGTCCGTGCTCTATTCCTCCGCCAGCGGGGGGGTTGCCGCCCTGCTGCTCATGGCCGCGGCCACCACGGTTTTTGTGTGGCTGTATGTTGACGCCGCGCGGCGCGTTATGCTGACGCCCCGCGACGGCGCATCCACGGGCGGCTCCTCCTCCGGCGCGGCGCTCATGCTGGTTCTGGGCCTGCTCGTGGCGGTGCTGGGCCTTGGACGCGACGCCCTCACGGGTATAGTATGCCGCGGCTTCGCCGTGCAGCTTTCCCACGGCGGGGTGCATTCGGCATACTGGTTTCTCTACGCGGGAGCCCTGGTTGCCGGCGTGCTCGCCTGGCTCGGACGCGGCAAGGCCGCCGGAATAGCCGTAACCGCCTTCTCCGTGCTGGCGTTCTCCGCGGCGTATACGGACGCCGCGCCGCCGCCGACGCGCCTTTTCCTGCTGCTGATCACCTTCATCGGCCTGATGGTCAGCATTTACTCCCTGGGATACATCCACGGCGAGCGCCAGGGCTGGTACTGGTTCTTTCTGCCTCTGACCTTCGCATCTCTGGCGGGCATTGTCTCCGCCGACGGCAAAGAGGCCCTTTACGGCTACTGGGAACTGATGACCTTCGCCTCCTACTTCCTGGTTGTGCATGAAGGCAACCGCACCGCTTTCAGCGCGGGCCTCAAATATTATGTCATGTGCGCCGGCGGCGCTTTCTTCATGCTGCCGGGCCTCTTTCTGCTGGAAGGGCTTGTCGGGCCCGCGGGCAATGCTTCCCTCGCGGATCCTTTCTGGATTCAGAGCGCGCT
>JAISXC010000274.1 GCA_031270875.1 Desulfovibrio sp. | reverse complement strand
CTTGTCACAATGGAAAAGGAGCCTATGAGCACAACCATGGCCAGCAAAATGAACATGCCGAACTTTTCCAGCTTGAGGGCGGCGAAGAGATTGGCGTTCATGTCCATCCAGGTGCGCACGTAGAAAGGCGAGCCAAGGGCGTCGGCAAGGCGCCCGGCGATTTCGTCCGCCCTGAAAACATCCTCAACCGTGATTTCAATCCCGGAAAGAAAATCCGGAGGCAGACCGAGGATGTCGCGGGCCGCCGCGAGGGTGACAAAGGCAAGGGAGGAGTCATACTCGAACATGCCGGTTTTGAAAATTCCCGTCACTTCAAAGGGACGGACGCGCGGGGAGTAGCCGGTTGTGCCTTTCTGCCCCGAGGGGGAAAGCAGGTTGACGCGGCTGCCCGGCGCAAGAGCCAGACGGCGGGCCAGCTCAGCCCCCACGATAATGCCGGGCGTCCCGGGACGCTCAAGATCCGCGGCGGAACCGTATTGCATGTGCGTGAGCAGGGTGAGAACATGCGGGGCCTTCTGCGGGTCAACGCCGCGCAGCACAACGCCCTTGACCCCGCCGCCCGCCGAGAGCATGACTTCGGTATAAATAAAGGGAAGTTCGCCCGTTACGCCGGGAACATCCGCTATGCGCCGGGCCAGTTCGGCATTGTTCCCAAAAGCGGAGGGAATGTGGGAAAGCACAATGCCGTGGGCGTTCGCTCCGAGAATTTTGTCGCGCATGTCCGTTGTGAGGCCGTTGTACACGCCCAGCACGACAACCAGCGCGCCCACGCCCAAGGCAACCCCCAGAATGGACATGACGGAAATGACGTATATGAAAGTTTGCCGGCGCCGCGAAAAAAGATAGCGCAGGGCTACAAAAAATTCAAAGCGCATTTGTTTCATACTGCCCGAAGCGCTCCGGTTTTTCAAGAGATTTTTTAACTGGATGAAAATATTGACGAAAGAATATTGCAAGATTCTTCCGGACTCCTCTGATACTTGCCTTTGACGGCAATGATTTTTTCTTCCATTTCCGTCATGGCCGAGAGAATGTCCTCGCCCTTGCGCCTGACTGCCTCAAAGCGGGCGAGCAATTCGCAGGCGCGGGCATTGTCGGCATAAATTCGCGGATCCGCCAGCAGCGTTTCCACTTCACCCTGTTCCGCCAGAACGCGCTCAAGCTCCGTTTCCAGAGCGGCGTACCTCGTCCGCAGAGGCTGGATCTCCTTGTGCAGCGCATTGCGTTTTTCCGCCGCTTCCCGCCTGAGGCGCTTTTGTTCTTCACGGCCGGTTCCTGCGGTTTTGCCGGGCGGAGCTTCCGCGGAGGCTCCGGGGGCCTTGCGCGAGGCATCCCAGGCGGCAAAGTTCTCATGCGGCGTCAAACCGTTCCCGTCAAGCTCCCAGATTTCCGCTCCCGCTTGCGAGAGCAGCCAGCGGTCATGGGCGATGATCACCAGTGTGCCGGAAAATCGCCGCAGGGCCGCTATCAGCGCTTCGCGGCTTTCAATATCCAGGTGATTGGTCGGCTCGTCCAGAAGCAGCGTGTTGCAGCGCTTCAAAAAAAGGCCGGCCAGCGCGAGACGGCTTTTTTCCCCGCCGGAGAGAACCGCTGTCTGACGGTCAAAATATTCCTGCCCCAGCAGAAAAAGGCCAAGCACGCTCATCAGTTCCTCTTCCGTGGAACGCGGATCCGAGAGACGGCGGATTTCCGCCAGTACCGTGGCGTCCGCTCTCAAAGTTTCCGTCTGGTGCTGGGCATAGTAGCCCCTGCGCATCTGCGGGGAGAAAACCAGACCTCCTCCCGTGCGTTCCAACGCGCCGGCCAGCAGTTTGACCAGAGTGGATTTGCCGCTGCCGTTATGCCCCGCCAGCGCGACCCGCTGCCCCCGGTACAGCGTGAATGTGAGCGGCGGCCACAGCCGCTTGCCGTCGGGAAAGGCGAAAGCCAGATCCGCCGCGGCCAGCACAACTTTTTCCGAAGGAGAGGGTTTCGGCCAGGAAAAATTGAGTTGTTTGCGTTTGAGTTCCGGTCTGACTTCTTCCAGCTCCTTTTCCAGTCTTTTCACCATCCTCTGGCGGGAACCCGTTTGGCGGGCCTTGCTGGCCTTGGCGCGAAAGCGCTCCACAAAGGCCATCTTGCGGTTGATTTCATCCTGGATGGCCCTGGCCCCGCGCTCGCGCTGCGCCTCAAACTCCTCCTGCATGACAAGAAAACGCGAATAGCCGGTTTTGCGGAAAACAGGCTTTGACAGTCCCAAATACAGGACATGCGTGCCCACCCTGTCCATAAAGATCCGGTCGTGAGCCACAAAGATCAGGGCGCCCTTGAAATCCTGCAGGAAAGATTCCAGCCACTCCACCGCTTCCATATCCAGGTGGTTGGTCGGCTCGTCAAGAAGAAGCACGTCGGCCCCCGCCGTGAGCAGGCGGGCGAGTTTGGCCCGCTCCCGCCAGCCGCCGGAAAGGCTCCGCAGAGGGCGGCTCCATTTGGCTTCGGCGAAGCCGAGACCGGAAAGCACGGCCCTGGCCCGCTGTTCGGGATTATACCCGTACAGGATTTCCAGTTCCGCCTGACGGCGCATGAGCTCTTTCAGACGCGCTTCATCCTTTGCGGCCGCGGCGGTCTCCCAGGTTGTCCAGAATTCGTTCCAGTCATGCAGTACTTCCAGCACATAGGACAGCAAGGGCATATCCAGCGAAGCCTCGTCCAGTTCCTGCTCCACATAGCCCAGACGGCAGTTCCCGGGCAGCGCGACGCGTCCTCCGTCCGGCGTCTCCACCCCTGCGATCAGACGCAGCAGGGTTGACTTGCCGGTGCCGTTGGGGCCGCAGACGCACAGGCGCACGCCGAAATCCACCTCCAGCGAAAAGGAGTTGAAAATATCGCGTCCGTTGAAAGCTTTGGAAAGTTCCTGAATGCTGATTTTCATAACATTTGACTGTCGTCCGCCTGAATAATGCTTGAATTTCAGGAGGTAAATATTGTACATAGCCTTTCCGCCGAAAAATGGAAAGAGAAAAAATCGCTTGTGCGGATTTTGATGCGGTTGAGAGCAACGGTTGAGAGCGGAGGGAGCCCTTGCGATGACGCGCGGAGCGGTATTGAAACAAATCCCCCGGGGGGTGTGGGTTCTTGGCGTGGTAAGCATGCTGATGGATATTTCTTCGGAAATGATTCACAGCGTCCTTCCCCTGTTCATGGTCGCAAGCCTGGGAATGAGCGCTCTTGCGGTCGGCCTGACGGAGGGACTGGCGGAATCCGCCGCGTTGATGGTCAGAGTTTTCTCCGGAGCCTTGAGCGATTATGTGGGCAAACGCAAGGGGTTGACCGTGTTCGGATATGCCCTGGGCGCGCTCAGCAAGCCTTTTTTCGCTCTGGCCACGTTCGGAGGGGTTGTTCTCGGAGCAAGAATCGCGGACAGAATCGGCAAGGGAATACGCGGAGCGCCGCGGGATGCCCTGATCGTCGATATGTCTCCGCCTGAACTGAGGGGAGCGTCTTTCGGGCTGCGCCAGTCGCTGGATACTCTTGGAGCTTGCCTGGGACCGCTGGCGGCGGCGTGTTTGATGTGGCTGTTTGCCGAGGATTTCAGAATGATTTTCTGGCTGGCCGTCATCCCGGCCGTTCTGTCCGTATTGCTCCTGATTGCCGGCCTCCGCGAGCCGGACAGGCCGGAAAGAGCCAGATCTGGCAATCCCGTCCGCCGGGAAAACCTCAAGCGCATGGGAGCCGCGTACTGGTGGGTCGCGGCCATCGGCGCGGCCTTCTCTCTGGCCCGGTTCAGCGAGGCCTTTCTCGTTCTCAGGGCGCAGCAGAGCGGCATTCCTCTCTCTCGTGCCGCTGGTCATGGTCGCCATGAATTTTGTCTACGCTGTCTGCGCCTATCCCATCGGAAAACTGTCCGACAGGTTCAGCCACGGAGTTTTGCTGGTTCTCAGTCTCGTCGCGCTGCTGTGCGCCGACCTTGTTCTTTCCGTGGACGGCCATTGGGGAATCATGCTGGCGGGC
>JAISXC010000261.1 GCA_031270875.1 Desulfovibrio sp. | reverse complement strand
GCAATTCATGAACAAGGTGCCCTTTTACGGCGTCAATGTGGTCTGCGGCGACGACCCGGGCATCCGCGCCCTTTTGCCCGGCGTCAAGCGCCCCTTCATGACATATGGCTTTGAGGCCGAAAACCGCCTGCGAGCCGTGCCCATCTCCTGCCGATTGCGGAATCTTTTCGAGGTGTGGCTTGACGGCGAAAAACTGGGAGATGTCAATCTGCCCCAGCCGGGACGACATAATATTCTCAACGCCCTTGGAGCTGTCGGCGCTGCCCTGGAGGCGGGCATCCCTTTTCAGGATTGCATTCGCGGCTTGAAGGCTTTTGCCGGCGTGGCCCGGCGTTTCGAGTTCAAAGGAGAAAGAAACGGCGTTACGGTGGTGGACGATTACGGCCACCACCCCGCCGAAATCGCGGCGACCCTGGCCGCGGTACGCCAGGTATTTCCCGGACGCCGCCTTGTGGTGGCCTTTCAGCCACACCGATTTACGCGTACGCAGGCGCTTTTCGGAGAATTTTGCCGGGCCTTTGATTCCGTGGATCTGCTTCTGCTGACGGAAATATACCCGGCTGGGGAAAAACCGGTTCCCGGCGTTTCGGGACAAAGCCTTGCCCAAGGAATTCAGCAGGTTTCGACAACGCCCGTGATTCTTTTTCAGACTCTGGACACACTGGCGCATAATCTCCCGACGCAGCTCAGGGCGGGAGACGTGCTGTTGACGCTGGGCGCGGGCACCATCACCCGACTCGGCCCCAGCTTTCTGGAGAGTCCCGATGCGTGAAATACCGGAGCCGTTCCTGTCCGACCGCACGACATTGCGCCTGGGAGGGTTCGCCATTGCCGAACTTATCCTCGAAACGTCCCATGATCTGGACATCTTTCCGGAACGCCTGCGAATCCTGGGAGGCATACCCCTTGTCCTGGGGGCGGGCAGCAATATTCTTGCCCGGGACGGACAACTGCCCCTGGTGCTTGTGCGTCCGCGCTATACCCACGGCCCGGAGACGACGGCCGAAAGGGAAGACAAGGTCTTTGTGCGCGTTGGGGCCGGAGTGCCGTTGGCCAGGTTTTTGCGTTTCTGTCTCAAAAACGGATTTTCAGGCATGGAGGGGCTTGTCGGCATACCCGGCAGCGTAGGCGGCTGCATTGCCGTGAACGCCGGTTCCTTCGGCACGGAGACGGCAAGACATCTTCATGATATTCAAATAGTCAGCAGTCATCATATAAAAACCGTACCCGCCGCCGATGCCGTATTCGGCTACCGGAGCTTTTCCATCCCCGGCGAAAAAAATAATTTTATCATCCTGGAAGCAACATTTGTCTTGACCAAGTCCCAAAGGGATGTCATTGGTAAACGTATGTTTCATAACTTTTTTGAGAAAAAGTCTAAACAACCTCTGAATGCCTGGAGCGCAGGCTGCATTTTTAAAAACCCGTCACCGCAGACTCCGGCCGGCCGCCTGCTGGAAGAAGCAGGATTCAAGGGCAAGCGGCGCGGTGGCGTGTCTTTTTCTTCCGTTCATGCCAATTTTTTGATCAACGAGGGCAAGGGCAGCGCCGGTGCCGCGTTGGATATGATTGACGAGGCGCGGGCGGCCGTTCTGCAGCGTTTTGGAATTGAGTTGACGCCCGAAGTCAGGATAGTTCCATGCCGCTCATGAGAAAAAGCCGCCGGGGGCAGAGGAACACATATGTGAAAACCCCTTCCGGGGAACACGGAGAAAAAGGAACCGGCATTTTCGAACGAACCAAATTCATTGAGAAAATAAAGAATATTGGAGAGATAAAAAGAATCGGCGCTGCTGTTTTGCTGCTCACGTGCGCCGCAGGATTGTCTGTTCTTTTGTGCCTTGTCTCCGTCCGGCTCTACAATTTCGCTGTGACCAGCGCTTTTTTTCGAACAAAACACGTGGACGTAATGGGCAATGTGCGTCTCGGCAAGGATATGGTCTTGCAGTACAGCGGCATCAAGGAAGGCGAAAACTCACTTTCCGTAAACATTGCCGACGCTGAGAAGGAACTGCGCCGCACTCCCTGGGTGGAGGAGGTTTCCATAAAGCGTCTGCTGCCGGACAGATTTGTCATAAAATTGAAAGAGCGCATGCCTTCCTTCTGGATACGCAAGGACGGCGTTTTATATTACGCCAACGAGCGCGGTGATGCCATCGCGCCTGTGGAGAGCGCGAATTTTCTTTCCTTGCCCACGCTGCTCATAGAGCCGGGAGCTGAGGAAACTGTGCCTTATCTCTCCCGCATGCTGAAAGACATGAGGGACGGCGTGTTGCCGGTGGAATCCGGCGTGATAGCCCAGGTGACCGTCTCCGCCGCCGGTGTTGTTGAAATTTATCTGGAAGACCGGGAGATGCGCCTTTCCATCACAACAGACGACTGGAGCGGCAACCTCGCCAGGATGGGCGTGGCGCTGGGCGATCTCGCGCGAAGGCGCGAGCTGCAGAATGTGCGGCAGGTGCGCGCGGCGAGCGGCAACGTGTGGGTTCTGTTCAACAACACGCTGCAGGGTTGAGCGTTGTCCGCATTCCGTACGCCGTCTGAATGATTTTCATTTTTGGGAACGTGTTGCTGTTGCAGCTGCCATGCATGAAGAGGGCGCGGTTTGTGAGGAGAGTGTATGAATAATAAGTCCGATCTGATAGTGGGACTTGATATCGGCACCACAAAAATATGCGCTGTAGTGGGCGAGCTGCAGGAGTCCGGGTTTGTGGACATCGTGGGCGTTGGCGAAAGCGACTCCACGGGACTGCGCAAAGGCGTGGTGGTAAACATAGAACAAACCGTGCAATCCATCCGGAAAGCTGTGGAAAACGCCGAACTTATGGCCGGCTGTGAAATCAATGCCGTCTATGTGGGAATAGCCGGCAGCCACATCATGGGCATCAACAGCCATGGCGTCATTGCCGTCAAGGGAGGGGAAGTCGCCAGGCACGACGTTGAGCGGGCCATCGACGCGGCACGGGCGGTCGCCATACCGGCTGACCGTGAAGTTATCCACATTCTCCCTCAGGAGTATATTGTGGACGCCCAACGCGGCATCGCCGATCCTTTGGGAATGGCCGGCGTGCGTCTTGAGGTGAAAGTGCACATTGTCACAGGGGCCGTTTCCTCCGCGCAAAACATTATACGCTCCTGTCGGCGCAGTGACCTTGAGGTCGCGGATATCGCGCTGGAGTCTCTGGCTTCGGCCAAGGCCGTGCTGACTGAGGAAGAACGCGAAATCGGCGTCGCCCTTGTGGATTTGGGGGGCGGCACCACGGACATCGCCATTTTTGCCAACGACGCCATCAAGCATACCGCCGTTCTGGCCATCGGCGGCCAAAATCTCTCCAATGACATCGCCTTCGGCCTGCGCACTCCCGTGGGCTCGGCTGAACGCATCAAAATCAAATACGGCTGCGCCCTTGCGGATATGGTCCGCTCCAACGAATCTATCGAAGTCCCCAGCGTGGGCGGACGGGAACCCAGACGCCTCTCGCGCCAGGTATTGGCTGAAATTTGCGAGCCGCGCATGGAGGAAATTCTGTACCTTGTGGACCAGACGCTCATAAAATCCGGATACAAGGATCTGATAGGAGCGGGCGTTGTGCTGACAGGCGGCACCTCGCTGATTTACGGCTGCCAGGAATTGGGCGAACAGATTTTTAATCTCCCCACCCGGATAGGCTACCCGCGTGATGTAGGCGGGCTGAAAGATGTTGTGAACAGCCCGAAATATTCCACGGCTGTCGGCTTGTTGCGCTACGGCGCCGAGCGTGAAGCCGGTGGACAGAAAAAGTTTGACGCGCGGGGTTCAGAAACCGGCGTTTTCAACGCCGTGCTTTCACGCATGAAAAAATGGTTCAAGGATGTCTCATAATTCCGAAAATGCCTTTTGGGCTTGGAATATCCCCAAATCCGCGATGGGTTTGAAGGCTGTACCGGGAGACGGTTCACGTTGCGAATGCCGGGCGGGCAAAGCCGGAGAGCAAGCAAAAGGAGAGGCGTTATGGCTCAGTCAATTGTAAAGGACATTGACATTTCATCGGCGGTTACCGCCAAAATCAAAGTAATCGGCGTGGGAGGCGGCGGAGGCAATGCCGTGCAAAAAATGATCTCGGCCGGCTTGCGGGGCGTGCAGTTCGCCTGCGCCAACACCGACCTGCAGCATCTCAAGAAAATGGACGCCCCCGTCAAAATTCAGCTCGGGGAAAAACTGACCAACGGCCTCGGCGCGGGCGCCATACCCGCCGTAGGCCAGGATGCAGCCATTGAAAGCAAGACCGCCATCCGCGACGCCCTCGCCGACGCGGATATGGTTTTTGTGACCGCCGGCATGGGCGGCGGCACGGGTACCGGAGCCGCGCCGGTGATTGCCCAGCTGGCGAAAGAGCTCGGCGCCCTGACTGTGGGCGTCGTCACCAAGCCTTTCACTTTCGAAGGTTCCAAACGCATGAAGGCGGCGGAAGAAGGTCTGGAAAACCTCAGGCAGCATGTGGACTGCCTGATCACCGTGCCCAATGACCGTCTGGTGGCCTTTGCGCCCAAAAAAACTCCGTTCAGGGATCTGCTGCAAAAAGCCAACGATGTCCTTTTCTATGCCGTAAAAGGCATTTCCGATGTTATCCTTGGCGATGGCCTCATAAATCTGGACTTCGCCGATGTGCGCACCACCATGTCCGAGTCCGGCCTGGCTCTTATGGGCACCGGCATCGCGTCGGGCGAGAACCGCGCCCGTGAGGCGACACAGCGCGCCATTATGAGCCCCCTGCTGGAAGACGTGTCCCTGGAAAGCGCCAAGGCCGTTCTTTACAATATCACCGCCTCCATGGACATCACCGGTGAAGAAATTGAAGAAATCGGCAACATCATCGCGGAGGCCATGCCTCCGGACGCCAGAATCACTTTCGGCGTGCTGTACGATGAAAGCGTGGGGGATGAAATCCGTGTCACCGTCATAGCCACCGGTATTGAACCCGCCGTGTCCGCAAAGCAGAGTCCGGCCACAGTGACGCAATTTTCCCCTTCCCAGGTTTCAGCCGCGAAAATCCAACCTCGTCCCTTTCCTCCGCAAGACACGGATTACCCGCGCGCTGAACCGAACGAGAGAGGGAGAGGTACCCCGCCATGGGGCAACCCACGACCCCGGCGGGAACAGATAGCGACGTGGGTCGGAGAGTCAAACGGACAGCGCCCACCCTATCAAGCCAAAAAAGGCGCTCTCGGCGCAAACGAGGGAGGACGCCACAACCCCGGTCATGAAGACTGGCTTTTCAGCGAAGACGAATTTGAGATCCCGACATTTATCCGGATGCAGGCGGATTAGCCTGGTTCCGCAAAAATATTTCAGGGCTACGCCTCTTTGCCCTGAAATGCCCGCCAGGAGGCCCATCGGGGGCCTCCTCGCATGTCTTTGTCCACAAAAGGAAACTTTTCTGTAGGCCCCCCGGAGCGCAGCGAGGGTCAAACAAAAAGCCACGACAATTCTGCCGCGGCTTTCCGCAAGACTGTTTTTTACCGCTGTCCTGGTCCGCTTATCTTCCGGCCACAACAGGTTTGACGACGGCGCCCGACCGCAGGCAGCGTGTGCAGGCCATAATGGTGCGCACGCTGCCGTTGGAAAACTGGTGGCGCACACGCTGCAAATTTGGATTAAAGCGACGCTTGGTCTTGATGTTGGAATGGCTCACAAGGTTGCCCACTTGCGGTTTTTTGCCGCAAAAAACACATTTTTTGCTCATCATGCCCTCCATACGCAAAGCAAAAACCGGCTTGCGATTTTTGTCGAACCCTCAGTGAATGCGGGGTAGTTTTGTAGCCCAAGCCGACAAAAAAAGCAAGACAATTCCCAACTCATTATGATGAGGGCAGATTTTTTTCTCAGCATGGCGCATCGCCTCCCCAGCCGGACAGCTTTCAGGCCTTTCCTCCCGGCGCGGACGACGGACGGCGGGAGCATGCGGAATCAAGCACAGCCAGCGCCGTGGCGCGCGCGGCAAGGTCGAACATCATCTGTTGCTGCCTGACAATTTTTTATGCGCGGAGGAGAAGAAATAATTCTGCATGCCTATTGACCGATTTCAATTCACGTTATATGCTGTCGCGTAGTTCGAGTAACGATAATCACAAACACACCAGCAAATGTAGCATCATCTTTTGCCAGGAGGCTATTATGCGTATTGCTGTGGGTCTGGGCAAAAATAGTGGGGAGGAGGGCCTTGAGCATCAGGGCATAACTCGCCGCGACTTCATGAAATTCTGTACCGCGGTGGCCTTGGGCATGGGCATGGGGCCGGCCTTTGCCGCCGAAGTGGCGGCGGCTTTGTCGGGACGCCGCCCCTCCGTGGTATATCTGCACATGGCGGAATGCACGGGTTGCTCCGAAGCTCTCCTGCGCACCTATAAGCCGTTTGTTGACGCCCTCATCCTTGACACCATTTCTCTGGATTACCACGAAACTATCATGGCCGCCGCCGGAGAAGCCGCTGAGGATGCCTTGGATCAGGCAGTGGCCGGTCCGGACGGATTTATCTGCGTTGTTGAGGGCGCCATCCCCACCGCTTTGGGAGGCAAATACGGCTATGTGGCCGGACACACCATGTTTGACATCAGCAAGCGTATCCTCCCCAAGGCCAAAGCCGTTGTATGCATGGGCACATGCGCCTGTTACGGCGGCATACAGGCGGCCAGGCCGAATCCCACAGCGGCCAGGGGCGTCAATGAGTGTTTTGCCGATTTGGGCGTCAGAGCCATCAACATCGCCGGCTGTCCGCCCAATCCCCTCAATCTGGTGGGAGCTTTGGTAGCTTTCCTGAAAGGCGATAAAATTGAACTGGACGAACTTGGCCGTCCAACCCTGTTCTTCGGGAAAAGCGTCCATGAACTCTGTGAACGCCGCAAACATTTCGACGCCGGCGAATTTGCCCCTTCCTTCAATTCCGAGGAGGCGCGCAAGGGCTGGTGTCTCTATGATCTTGGCTGTAAGGGTCCGCAGACATACAACAATTGTCCAAAAATTCTGTTTAACGACACTAACTGGCCGGTACGTGCCGGGCATCCCTGTATCGGGTGCAGCGAGCCCGGATTCTGGGACGACATGACGCCATTCTATCAGAACTAGGGGGAAGATATCATGAGCCAAACCGTAAAAACGGCCCAGAGCAATTACACCGGACCGGTAGTAGTGGATCCGCTTACCCGTATTGAAGGTCACCTGCGCGTCGAAGTGGAAGTGGAAAACGGCAAAATCAAGGAGGCCCGGAGCTGCGGCACACTGTTCCGCGGCCTGGAAATCATTCTGAAAGGCCGTGACCCGCGCGACGCGCAGCACTTTACCCAGCGCACCTGCGGCGTTTGCACATATACGCATGCGCTGGCCTCCACACGCGCGCTGGAGGACGCCATCAAAAAACCCATTCCGGCCAACGCCACATGCATCCGCAACTTGGTGCTGGGCATGTTGTTTCTGCATGACCATCTTGTGCACTTCTATCATCTGCACGCGCTTGACTTTGTGGACATCACCGCCGCCCTGCAGGCGGACCCCGTCAAGGCGGCCCAAATAGCCATATCCATATCGCCGCGCAAAGTCACGGCAGAGGATTACAAAGCCGTCCAGACAAAACTCAAGGCGTTTGTGGATAACGGTCAGCTCGGCCCGTTCACAAACGCCTACTTCCTGGGCGGTCATCCGGCCTATCAGCTTGAGCCGGAGGTCAACCTGATCGCCACGGCCGACTACCTCCAGGCTTTGCGCGTCCAGGTGGAAGCAGCGCGAGGCATGGCGGTTTTCGGAGCCAAAAACCCGCATGTCCAGTTTATGGTGGGAGGCGGCGTCACCTGTTATGAAGCCCTCACGGCCGAGCGCATCAGGGAATTTCGTGAAATATACCAGAAAACGCGCGCCTTTATTGAACAATACTACATTCCGGATCTCCTCGTGGTGGCGGAAGGTTATAAAAACTGGGCCTCTTTCGGCGGCACCCGAAATTTCATGGCCTTTGGCGAATTTCCCGCTGCGGGCGGCGAACGGGACCTGAACAGTCGCTGGCTCAAGCCGGGTGTTATTTACAATCGTAAAATCGCCGATACCCAGAAATTTGATCCGGCAAAAATTATGGAACACGTACGCCACAGCTGGTACGAGGGCGACAAGGCCTCGCCCCCTTACGAGGGCGAAACAAAGCCGGCTTTCACCAAAATGGGCGACAGGGACCGTTATTCCTGGCTCAAAGCCCCACGCTACGACAATCACGCCGTGGAAACCGGCCCGCTGGCTCAAATGCTCGTGGACTACTCACATAACCACAACACTGTGAAACCTCTTGTTGATTTTGTACTCAAAAAACTGAGCGTCGGTCCCGAAGCCCTCTTCTCCACGCTCGGCCGCACGGCCGCGCGCGGTATCCAAACTCTTGTCGTCGCCCAGCAGATGGAGCAGTGGCTTACTGAGTACGAAGCCAATATCGGCAAAGGCGACAAAAAAATTGTGGAAGACTATGAAGCCCCTAAAAATGCCAAGGGCGTCGGCTTTGTCAACGCGCCGCGCGGTGGACTTTCACACTGGCTGCGTACGGATGAAAATGGAAAAATCGCAAATTTCCAGCTTGTGGTTCCCACTACCTGGAATTTGGGTCCTCGTGATTCCCAGAGTATACCCGGCGCGGCGGAAGAAGCTCTCGTAGGTACGCCGGTGGCCGATCCCAAGCGTCCGGTGGAAATTTTGCGCACCATCCATTCCTTTGATCCCTGTATCGCCTGTGCCGTGCATGTGATAGACGGACAGACAAACGAAGTGCACAAATTCAAGGTGCTGTAAACGGTGTCATGACACAGCCACCGAGAAGGGCGGAGATCTCCCCACCCTTCTCGGTGCATTTTACACATGAGATTGTCGCTTAACGGCGGGCAAAGCCAGCTTATTTGGGGAGACGCAGGCAGGCAAAGTCCGCCTGCTCCCTGCAGGACCTACGGTTTTGGCGCCTGTCTGGAAGGCGCAATTCCACATGAGAAGGGTTCCCGTTCAAAAGGTAATGCTCTGGCGTTTCGGTGCCGGGAAACAAAAAAGGCTGTCAGGGCGTCTCAAGGGCATATCGGCATCCTTTTGTCGGGCAGACGACCTTCATTCCGTCCTTGCGGTGCTTCTCCACCAGGTATGGAGAATCGCACTGCGGGCATACCCCCGGAACGGGCTTGTCCCACAAGGCAAAGTCGCACCTGGGGTACTCGCTGCAGGAGTAAAAGATTTTGCCGCGCCTGCTGCTTTTTTCCACCAGTTTGCCTTGGCCGCAACGCGGGCAGACGACGCCGGTGGAAAATGGCTCCGTGTGCCGACATTCGGGGTACCCGGTGCAGGCGACAAAACGGCTGCCCGTGCGGGATTTTTTGATGACCAGATCCTTGCCGCACTCTGAGCACAGGCCAGCCTTGGTCAATTCCTGCTTTTTGGGGGCCACCGCTTCCACGCTGCCGTTTCCGTCCCTGGTGAAGTTGCTGGTATAGCGGCATTCGGGATAACCGGAACATGCCAAAAAATCCCCGGCCTTGCCGAATTTTATCACCAGCGGCTTGCCGCACAGGGGACACGGCATGTCCGCGTCAACGCCGCCCTTGACGCTGCGCATATTTTGGGTCGCCGCGCTGAGGGCCGAATTGAATTCCGCCGCGAAAGAGCGGAGCAAATCCACCCACTGCCTGCTCCCCTCGGCCACTTTGTCAAGGTTTTCCTCCATCTGCGCGGTGAACCCCACATCCATAAGACGGATAAAATGCTCCGAAAGCTGACGGCAGACAACACGTCCCAAGTCTGTGGGGATAAGGTGTTTTTCCGCCAGACGGACGTATTCCCGCTCCTGCAGAGTGGAAATGATGGCCGCATACGTGGAGGGACGGCCGATGCCGAGAGCCTCCAGTTCCCGTACAAGGCTTGCTTCCGTATAGCGCGCCGGCGGCTGGGTAAATTTCTGCTCCTGTTCCAGCTTTTTGAGAACAAGCGTCTGTCCTGCCGCCAGAGGCGGCAGTTCCGCGACGGCTTCGTCTTTGCCGGCTGGCGTGACAGCCAGAAAACCGGAAAAAAGCAGCCTCTCGCCCTTGGCCTTCCATTCGCTTTCGCCGCAGTCAATACGGACCGATGTATCGTGAAAACGTGCGGCGGCCATCTGCGAGGCCACAAAACGCGCCCAAATGAGCTTGTAGATATTGTATTGATCCGGCGGCAAAAACGCCTTTACATCCTCGGGAACAATATTCACCTCCACCGGACGGATGGCCTCATGCGCATCCTGCGTACCCGCTCTGGACTTGTAGAAACGCGGTTTGGCGGGCAGATAGTCCTGACCGAAACGCCCGGCAATGAATGAGCGCGCCGCGCTCTGCGCTTCCGCCGCTATCCGGGTTGAATCCGTGCGCATGTAAGTTATGAGGGCCGTGAGACCCCGCTCTCCCAACTCCACGCCCTCGTAGAGGCGCTGGGCGATATTCATGGTCCGCCTGGTGGAATAGTTGAGACGCTGATTGGCCGCCTGCTGGAGGGAAGAAGTGATGAAGGGCGGCAACGGCACCCTCTGGCGCTCTTTTTCCTCCACGGCGGCCACCACAAAAGGCAACCCCTGAATGGAGCTTTTCAGCGCGGCGGCCTCCGGCGCGCTGGACACACGGGCTTTTTTCCCCTTGAGCTTGACAAGTTCCGCCACGAATAAAGGGGGTATTTGGGCGGAAAGGTGGGCTTTGTTGAGCCAGTATTCCTCAGGGACAAAAACCTCGCGTTCTGCCTCGCGTTCCACAACCAGCTTGAGCGCCACTGATTGCACTCGTCCGGCGGAGATGCCGCGCTTGACGGTTTTCCAGAGCAGGGGGGAAATTTTATAGCCTACCAGCCTGTCCAGCACCCGCCGGGCCTGCTGGGCATCAAAAAGGCTGGCGTTAAGCTCGCGCGGGTGCTCCAGAGCCTCGCGGACAGCTTTGGCCGTGATCTCATTGAATTCTATGCGCTTAATGTCCTTGGCCCTGTCGCGTATAAGCTCGGCCACATGCCAGGCAATTGCCTCGCCCTCGCGGTCGGGATCAGGCGCGAGAAATACCGTATCCGCCTTGGCGGCCGCGGCCCGCAGCTCTGAAACAACCTTTTTCTTGCTGTCAATCACCTGGTACTGCGGCGCAAAACCGTTGTTTTCGTCCACGCCCAGCCTATTGGATGGCAGATCGCGTACATGCCCCACACTGGCATGTACGGCATACTGGGGGCCAACAAACTTCTTGATGGTTTTGACCTTGGCCGGGGATTCAACAATAATAAGATTTTTGCCCATGCACGTTCCTGGGGTAAAAAGTTGCAGGGGCAAGATACGACAAATCCCGCCGGCGTCAAGAGGGGATAGAAGGCAGAAGCTGACCTTGACCCCACCGGATCTCAGCGCAAACACGACTGACTTGCCGTGCCCGCTTCCGCGTCATACGTCAAAAGCACGCGGCATGTGAGCGCCATACCCCGCGAACAAGGGCAAGCAGCTCTGGCGGACAAAATCCGCAGGGCCGAGCAAGGTTGTCAAAACTTCTTCATGGATGCGCCGTCAGGCTTCTTTTGATTTTTTGGGCTTCTCGGTCGCCTTTTTCTGGGCGCGTTTCTCCCAAAGTCGCATGTCCTGCATTTTCTTTTTGCGCATACGTTGCAATGATTTTGCAACCAGGGCCGTTTTCGGTTTCAGGCCGAATTTTTCCTTGTACTCTTCAGGCGTCAGACCATGAGAAGCCAAGTGCCGCGCCGAAAGGATCTTGAACACACTGCCGCATACAAGGCATGTAACGGACTTTTCCTTGATGCTGTGTTTGGCTGCTGCGGGATCCATCTGCTGTTCATCCGCCGCTTCCGAATTGTCCCCGATGTTGCGGATGCTCGCCGTCAGTTTTTTTACCATTGAGGCCATTTCATCTTCGCTCATTACCCGCACTCTTGCCTGCGCCGTCACAATCTGAATCGCTGCCGCCAGATAGTCATCCATATTTATTGCCCCCTGTAACAGTGAATAGTAAAACAAGACAGCTTCTGATAGCAGATTGGAAAATTCATTTCAAGCAAAAATATCATAAAATAAAATCAACATTACTCATCCAGCGCATTCGTCCGCTACGGTTTCATGCAATTTCTTGACAGCGTCTCTCTCTATTTATATGCTTTTCCCATATCTTGTTTATACATCCGTTCACAGACATTTCACGGACATTGTCCGGCGGGGCAGGAGGCGACCATGAAGATTTTTGTCACGCTCAGCACTACATTGCGCAACCATGTCGCCGACTATAACCCCGAACAGGGTTTGACGCTGGAATTGGAGAGTTCCGCCAGCGTGCGCTCCTTGGCGGAGCACCTGCGTCTGCCCCACGCCGAATTCAAAATCGTCATGCTGAACGGCAGACATGCCTCCCTCGACGATGCCCTTGCGGACGGCGACCGTGTGGCGCTGTTTCCGGCTGTGGGCGGCGGATAGGGCAACGGTGGTAGCTGATTGAAAAGGCCGGACTGCGCCGGCCTTTTTTGTCCTTTACCAATGGATACCCGCCCAGACATATATCCCTCCGGCTTTTGCTCCCTACTACCGGAGAGAGGGCGCAATTTCCGGGGGTTTTTCTAAAATTTCATTCGATTGCCCTGATTTATGCAACGGTCTCCATTGACACATCTTAGCAGATGGTATATGCACTCGGTTTTCCTACTTAAGGGAACAACTCATGCCTTTGAGCGCCTGGCGCCCCTTCATGCTTGCCATTGCCTGTACCATACCCGGCGTCGCGGCGCGTTTCGCGCAGCCGGAAATGTCGCCGCTCTGGCTGGCCCTGCTCGCGGGCGCGGCTATCTTGGGCGCGTCCTTTCTGCTCACCTGGGCCTGTGAGGTGGCGCAGATGGACATACCCCAGGCCGTTGCCGTGGCCGTGGTGGCCTTTATCGCCGTGTTGCCGGAATACGCCGTGGACATGTATTTTACCTGGAT
>JAISXC010000259.1 GCA_031270875.1 Desulfovibrio sp. | reverse complement strand
GAGTGGAAAAGGCCAGGACAAATCAGACTGATGTTTCAAGACGAAGCACGTTTTGGCCGCATAGCGGAAAGCCGTCGGTGCTGGTGCCCCAAGCCGGAACGCCCCCTCTGCCCCAGCATGGTCAGTCAGGAGAACATCTATGCGTATGGCGCCGTGAGCATCGCGGACGGTCAATGGGACAGCCTGATATTGCCGCAAGTAAATACAGGTTGCATGCAAATATTTTTGGATGAGATATCCGATAGATATCCAAAAGACAGGATTGTAATGGTTCTTGACGGAGCGGGATGGCACAAAAGCAAGGCGCTGAGAATCCCGCAAAATATGAAGTTGCTGCCGCTGCCTCCCTATTCACCGGAATTGAATCCGGTAGAAAATGTATGGGAAGA
Source organism: Desulfovibrio sp. (assembly GCA_031270875.1). Next base: position 8,684 of record JAISXC010000259.1, on the reverse strand, counting down.
ACTACGTGAAAAACATTTTCACAATCGCGTCTTTTCAAGTTTGGGCGCAGTGGAGGAGCAGCTTCTTCATGGCTTGATCCATCTGGAGTCAAATCCAGAGATAACCCAATCAATATCGGCGTGGCCTTGGATAATTAACGCAATTTCAATTTAGAAATAGAATCAGATGCTGATTTTAAGGCATTGTGCGGGGCCAATAGGGGGCGACGTGAGTGTATTCCAACGCAGAAATAACAAGTTGTGGGTGGCGGCATGGTATGAGGGTGGACGGCAAAAAACACGTTCATTCAAGGACGAACAGACCGCACGCGCCTTTGACGCGGAAAGGATTGCCCGCTCACAACCTGTTTCCGGTCTGCTCACACTTGGCGAGTTGACGGCATCTTTTTTTCGTTCTCACCCCGACTTCAATCCCCATACAAAACAAAATATTGTTTCCATGCTCTCCGGAGACGGACCGGCGGCATTCATGCGCGACAAATTTGCGGAATTGCTGAACCGACAAGACTTGGAACGCATGAGGGAGGGGTACCGCTCCCGTGGCGTTACAAACAACACCATCAACAAAGCCCAGGCGTATATCCGTTCCATTCTGTCATGGTCCGCAGACCAGGAATTTATCAGCCGTAATCCCTGGCGCGACTTCAAGCGTCTGTCCGTCAATCGCAAAATCTGCACCACAATGCTTGACGACATCCATAAAATCTGGAAAGCCTCGCCGGAGTGGCTTCAATGGGCCATTGCCACATGCTTCGCCCTTTCATTGCGCCCCGGCAGAGTTGAACTTTTTGGCTTAAAGTGGGCGGCCTTTAACTGGCGGCGCTGCTGTGTCGTTGTCCAGCAAGCAAAAGCCGGCGCGTTGAAAACCGTATATCCCCCGGCACAATATCTTGAGACGGCGGGGAAGCGATATATCGAAGATCACCGCAGCGGCATAACGTACGTTTGCCACCGAAATGGCCTCAAAATTCAGGACTACCGCACCTCTTGGGACAGCGCAGTCAAACGCGCCGGCCTGATCCATTTTCCCATGTATCACATTCGGCATGTAGCGGCCTCTGAGATGCTCGCGCGCGGCGCTGATCTTGCCGCTGTTTCGGCACAACTAGGACATTCGACCGTATCCACAACAGGAACATTTTACGCCCACGTCACCGCGGGCGGCCAGCGAAGAGCTGCGGCCTTATTGCCTGAGCTTGCACCCTGAAAGTATATGTAGTTTATATGTAGCTGTTTCGTTGCCAACAAGCCGGGCATGTTAATCATAACACATTGAAATAACTTGGTGCCGGAAGGGAGACTCGAACTCCCAAGGGGTTGCCCCCGGCGGATTTTGAGTCCGCTGCGTCTACCAGTTCCACCATTCCGGCATGGCAGCGACACGGAATAAAGGTTGCATAATGTCTGATTATCCTTCAATCCGCCACGCAACGTCAAGCATCTTGTTCGATATCCAGGCCTGCCACGGCGCGACATTTTCTATTTTACAGGCAATATCTTATTTCAATAATAGAATATTTTGAAAAGTTTTTTTCTGGAGATAACCGATATCCACTTGACAGGACTCTTCCCGACAGTCTATAAAATCGCGTTCAGTGCAGCGACATTACGTGGCTGAGCATCCTGATGCGGAACAAGCGTCCGAAACGGGGTGGCCTGAAGCAGGCCCCCTTTTTTTTATCTCTCGCCCCGCTGTTTTCCGGGCAGCGGGCGACAGCAGGTCCGGCGGCGTCTTTTTGTGGAAAAGATGAAGGACGATGTGCTCAAAAAAACCATCATCAAGCTGACAGAGCCCATTGCACAGTCTCTGAAGCTTACCATATGGGGTTTGGAAATTCTCCGCGCGGGCCGTATGATCATACGCCTGTACATTGACGCGCCGCTGTCTCCGCCCCTCATGCCTGAGGCGGCTGCCCCCTCTTCCGGGGAAAATGCGGCCCGCCGCTCGCCCTCCATTGACCAATGTGAGGAAATTTCACGCCACCTCGCCCTTGCTCTGGACGTGGAAAACCTCATTGAGGAAGCCTATACTCTGGAGGTTTCCACCCCGGGATTTTCACGGATTTTTTTCAACCTCGCCCAAATGCGTCCCTATCTTGGGGATTTGATGGAAGTAAGACTGCATGACCCTGTTACGCCGGAACCGCCCGACAGGACGCATCCGGACCCCGCGCTGTCCCCGCGCCGTTTGTGGCGCGGCAGACTGAACGCCGTTCAGGATGACGCATTTGTTCTTGAACCGGCCGTCATTTCCGCGGATGGCGACATTATCCTTGAGGCGTTCAAACCTTTGTGCCTGCTCTGGAAAAATGTGCGCAGGGCAAACCGTCTCCACATTTTCAAACTCCCCGCCAAACCGGGCAAAAAAACCGGGGCATCCCGATGATTTCCACAGACATTGCCTATTCAGCAAATTATGCCGGACGGAGGCACCCATGAATCTTGAGCTCAAGAAGGCCATCGAACAAATTTGCAAGGATCGCGGTCTTGATCGTGATATGCTTGTCGACACACTGGAAGACGCGGTGCGCATATCGGTGTTGCGGCGTTTCAGCGAAGACGCCGATGTGGAAGTCAACTACAATGACGAAACAGGCGATATAGAAGTTTTTCAGTTCAAGATAGTGGTTCCGGACGGCGATGTGCAGAATGAGGACACGCAGATATCCCTGACGCAGGCCCGCGGGCACGACCCCACGGTACAACCTGACGACGAGGTGGGTTTTCGTGTCAATGTGGCGGATTTGGGGAGAATTGCCGCCCAGTCTGCCAAACAGGTCATCATACAGCGAATGCGCGACGCCGAGCAGGAAATCATTTACGAGGAATACAAGGACAGGCTCGGGGAGATTGTCTCCGGTATCGTCCAGCGCCGCGAACGCGGCGGATGGATTATCAATCTTGGCCGTACGGAAGCCATATTGCCGCGCGAGGAACAGATACCGAGGGAGCATTACAAGCGCGGCGATCGCGTCCAATCCATTATTATCGACGTGCGCAAGGAAGGGCGTGGTCCGCAGGTGATCATCTCCCGTGCGCACAGAGACTATATGACGGCGCTTTTCCGTCGTGAAGTGCCGGAAGTGGACGACGGCGTGGTGCAGATAATGAGCGTGGCGCGCGATCCCGGTTCCCGGGCCAAGGTCGCCGTTTTTTCCCGCGAAAGGGATGTCGATCCTGTAGGCGCCTGCGTGGGCGTGCGCGGCTCGCGCATACAGAATATCGTACAGGAACTGCACGGGGAACGCATAGATATCGTCATCTGGAGCCCCGACATTGCCACCTATGCGCGCAACGCCCTCTCCCCGGCCCTGGTGCTGCGCATTGTCGTGGATGATGAGGAAAATCTTCTTGAGGTCATCGTTCCTGACGACCAGCTTACCAACGCCATCGGCCGTAAAGGCCAGAACGTCAAGCTGGCCGCGCGTCTTTTGGGCTGGAAAGTCGATATCTTCACCGAAAGCCGTTATAATGAAGCCAACGCCATAGGACACGGCCTTGAGCAGGTTGCCAGCGTGGCGGAGGTCTCACTTGGGTCGCTGATTGAGTCCGGCTACACGTCACTGGACAAACTGCGTGAGGCTAGCGATGAAGAACTTGCCGAAAAACTGGTTATCAGCAACGCGCGTATCGCCGATTTGCGTTCAGCAATCAATTTTCTCGCGCCTGTTGTTGAAAAGACACCGCAGGATCCCTCAGAGAACGCTGCCCCTGCCGACTGACCGGAAGGAAAACTGGCTTTAGCGAAACCCATGCGAACAAAACAGGATGAATCGGATCTGCGAACAGCAAAACAGGAAGGGCCGCTGAGGATGTGTGTTGTCTGCCGCAGGCGTTTCGCCAAAAATACGCTGAGCCGCTATGTGTGTTCACCGCAGGGGAGTATGTTTTTCGATCCGTGGAAATCCGCTCCCGGCAGAGGAATATATCTGTGCTCCGATCCCCGCTGCGGAACAAAGTTTGCAAAATACCGGCCCGACGCCAAGCGTAAGGGGAATAAGCATGCCTGAAGAAAAATGTAAAATTAAAGATATTGCCGTCGAGCTGGAAGTTCAGCCCAAGGAGATGCTGAGAGCTTTGCGCGAAATCGGTCTGCCCGCCAAAAGCACTGCCGGTTCCATTTCCCGGGAGGATGTGACGCGCGTCCGCGACTATTTCAGCGCCCATAAACACCAGAACATCGAACGCACGGAAATCCGGAACGATATTATCGTGCGCCGCCACCGCGGCAGGCAAAACCAGGGAGCGGAAATTGACGGCGCAGGCCAGGTCAAGACAGATGCCCTTCCCTCCGCCGTCACCTTAGAGTCTGGATCTGACCTGACGCCGCCCCGGGAACCGGATAAACCCGATCTTCAGGGCGACAGCCGGGAAAGAACCAGAAAAACGCCGTCCGATGCGGGGGCGACGATATCTTCAACGCCCATGCCCGACGCGGAAAAAAACGGGAAAAAAACCAGACAGCGTCCCTCGCGCTCGAAAAGCGCTGAGGCACCCCCCTCTCCCGCTCGCGTAATCAGCCGTCCGAAAACAGGGGAAGCGGAAATCTCCGCGCCCGAGGCCACGTCCGGCGAGATCGCGCCCGTGACTGAAGTCATTCCCGCTACGCCGGGGGAAGCCCAGGGAAAATCGCCCAAAAGCTTGCGCCTTACCCTGCCGGACGCATCCGCCATACCTGACGCGGTTTCCGCGCCCGCGTTGTCGACACGCGCCAGGGAACTTGACACCAGAAACTCGCCAGCGGCGGGCAATGAAAGCAGAAGCGGCGCTGTTGCCCCGGCGCGCCGTATTTCCCAGCAGGCCCCGCGCGTCAAGATTATTTCCCGCCCCGATCCGACAGAACAGGAAAGGCGTATCGGTCAGGCCGCGGGCGGACGCTCCCCAGCTCAGCATGACGCCGGCGCGAGGCCGGACAACAAACGCGGACAAAGAATCGGCCGTCCGGCGCAGCAGGACAGCCAACGCGCTTCGGCCCTCGGGCAACCCGCCGTTACCGCGCCGACTGACAACCGCGACGGCCAGAGCAAGAAAAAGCGACTCAAAGGACGCCGTACGGTGGACTTTCAGCAAAATGCCTTTGAACACCGCCGGGAAAATGACGATACGCATCGCCTCAACAGAGGAAAAATCCGCCGCAAAAACGTCAGACCGGCGCCGCAGCCCATGCAGCAGACGCAGCCCATCAAGGCGGCCAAACGCAAAATCCGTATTGACGAAGCCATACGCGTGGCGGATATGGCGCATCAAATGGGACTTAAAGTCAATGAGATCATTAAGATCCTGTTCGGGCTCGGGATTATGGCAACCATCAATCAGTCTCTGGACATTGACACGGCCATCCTTGTCGCGGCGGAATTCGACTATGAAGTTGAAAAAGTCGGCCTGACCCTCAAAATTCCGGATCCGGAATTTGATCCGCCGGAAAGCCTGAAATCGCGTCCGCCTGTGGTGACCATCATGGGGCATGTGGATCACGGCAAAACCTCCCTGTTGGACGCCATACGCAAATCCAACGTGACGAGCGGAGAAGCCGGCGGCATAACCCAACACATCGGCGCCTATCACGTCAGAACAAAGCGGGGGGAGATCGTCTTTCTCGATACGCCCGGTCACGAGGCTTTCACCGCCATGCGTGCGCGCGGCGCGCAGATTACCGATCTCGTCATTCTGGTTGTCGCCGCTGACGACGGCGTGATGGAACAAACCCGTGAAGCCATCAACCATGCCCGCGCGGCCAATGTGCCGATCATGGTGGCTGTGAACAAAATGGACAAACCAGGCGCCGACCCCGACCGCGTGCTGCGTGAGCTTGCCGAACTCGGTCTTCAGCCGGAAGACTGGGGCGGGGACACCATTGTGGCCAGAGTCTCCGCGAAAACCCGCTCTGGCCTGGACGAATTGCTTGAAATGGTCGCCCTGCAGTCGGAAATCATGGAACTCAAGGCCAATCCCGACAAACTGGCGCGCGGCCGCATTGTGGAAGCGCGTCTTGACAAGGGGCGCGGCCCCATTGCCACAGTGCTGATTCAGCAGGGCACGCTCAAGCAGGGCGACAATTTCGTTTGTGGGGCCTTCTCCGGGCGTGTGCGGGCTCTGACGAACGAGCAGGGCAAAAAAGTGAAATCCGCCGGGCCGTCCCTTCCTCTCGAAGTGCAGGGATTTGAAGGAGTGCCTGATGCAGGGGAAGAATTCATCGTTCTTGAAGATGAAAAACTGGCCCGCCGCATCGCGGACAGTCTGGCGACAAAACAGCGCGAACGCGACCTTGCCTCGGAATCACGCGTCACGCTTGAAACCTTCCTTTCACGCCGGGCTTCGGGGCAGGAAGCGTTGACCCTCAATCTGGTGGTGAAGGCGGATGTGCAGGGCAGCCTGGAGGCCATCGCCGAAGCCCTGAACAAGGAAAGCACGGACAAGGTGCGGCTGCAGATCATGCACGGCGGAGCGGGCGCCATATCGGAATCGGATGTCATGCTGGCTTCAGCCTCCAAAGCCATTATTATCGGTTTCAACGTGCGGCCCACGGCAAAGGTGAAGGAAACCGCCGAGCGCGAGAATGTGGACATACGCTTTTACAACATTATTTACAAACTCGTTGAAGACATCAAAAATGCCATGGTCGGCATGCTTGCGCCTGTTCAGAGGGAAGTTTACCTCGGCCAGGCCGAAGTGCGGAAAACCTACAACGTGCCGAAGGCCGGCATGATCGCCGGTTCCTATGTGGCGGACGGCAAAATCGCCCGGAATGCGGGAGCGCGCCTTTTGCGCGACGGCGTTGTCATTTACACCGGAAAAATAGAATCGCTCAAACGCTTCAAGGACGACGCGCGGGAAGTGGTAAAGGGTAATGAATGCGGCGTTGGCCTTGAGAATTTCAACGACATTAAGGAAGGCGACATTATTGAGGCCTTTGAAACCGTGGAAGAAGCGGCTTCGCTGTAAGGCCGGCTGCGCTTTTTCGCCTTGCCGGCGTTTTGCTTTCAAATGCCGCGCCGCCTGAAATTTTACGACTGCGACTATGACCGTGTTTATGGCGCTGCTGACGGTGGAATTTCACCTTGACGGCAATGACAACCTCAAGGCGAAACGCCGCGTCGCCAACAGCCTGAAGCAAAAGGCGCGTCACAAATTCAATGTGGCCGTGGCCGAGGCGGGCAGTGAAAACAGCCATACGCGCCTCAGGCTGGCCGTGCTTTCCCTCTCCAACAATGAAACGCATTTGCGAAGCCGCATGGAGAAATGTCTGGAAATGATGGAAGCGGCATGCCCTGAAAAATTGGCGGACAACCATCTGGAAATTTATGTCGCCGAATGATGTGATTCCCTTTCCCTATCAAGATGGCGCGCGGCGCATGGCGGAAGCGATCAGGGGGCTCGACAACGTCATTGTCGCAAGTCACGTCAACCCGGACGGCGACGCGGTCGGGGCCTTGGCGACGGCGGGGCATATTCTGCATACCATCGGCAAAAAATTCATGTTGTACAGCGGCACCGGGCTGCCGCGGTCCTTTTCCTTTCTGTCTCTGCCGGATATTGTGTATACGTCCCTTGAGCGTCCGCCCCTCTCCCTTCACGGCGCTCTTTTCCTTGATTGCAATGAACCGCACCGTCTTGGTCAGGAACTGGCCACGCGCATGTCCGGGCTTGCCAGCGTGAATATTGATCATCATCCCGGCAGGGGCATGGGAAGCCACGCCAACTGGATATTCCCGCAGGCGGCCGCCACAGCGCAACTCATGGCCTATGTGGCGATATGCCTGGGACTGCCGCTTTCCGGCGACATCGCCGACGCTGTCGCGGTGGGCATAATCACAGACACAGGCGCTTTCCGACACGGCAATACGGATGTCGACACGCTGCTGCTCACGGTGCATTTGATGAAGAACGGCTGCGATATTTTCCGCCTGCGGGAACTTCTGGAGAACAACTGGAGCCTGGAAAGAATGCGCCTCTGGTCGAAACTGATGTCCCGCGTGCGCCTTGAGCGCGACAATACCGTGGCCTTTTGCCGGGTTATGTCGGACGATCTTCTTAAACATCAATGCGTTAAAGATGATCTTGAAGGATTTGTGGAGCACCTGCGCCGCTTGCGCGGCGTCAGGGTGGCGGCCCTTCTGCTTGAGGAATCCCGGCAAAAGTGCAAATTCAGCCTGCGCTCCGCAGAAGGCAGCAATGTCCTTGCCGCAGCCTCCGCTCTGGGCGGCGGCGGCCATGTGAACGCCGCCGGCGGCACCCTGCGCCTTGCGCCGGACCGGGCGGAAAGCCTCCTGCTGACCAGCGTATGCAGGCAATTGGACAGGGAAAGCGCTTTCTCCTCTCCGGGCGGCTGAGTTGACGCTGGTAAACTTCCGCTGTTGCCCCGGTCTTGACAGACGTATTGTGTTCGTGTATCAACCTCTCCGGATGTTGTGACAAGAAACGGAAAGCGGTGTAAATCCGTTGCGGACGCGCCACTGTGACCGGCAACAACAACCAGCCAAAACCACTGTCCGCCGTAGGCGGGCGGGAAGGCGAGGCAATTTCGGGCCGGAAGCCAGGAGACGACTTGTCACAACCGCCGCGGCAGGCGCGGCAAGGCAGTACTGTCTCGCGTACAGGCAACATGCCACCCGGCCACTCCCCTGATGCGAGACCGCATCCCGGTACCGGTCGCGCGTGAAATGGACTGCCCTTTCAACGTCTTT
>JAISXC010000039.1 GCA_031270875.1 Desulfovibrio sp. | reverse complement strand
GCAACCGCTCAAGTATTCGGGCGTAGATGTCGGGCATCGCGCGGCCTTGCTCCCGTTCCGCATTTGTTTGAAGGCGGTCGAAAATGTAATCCGATACCGTTTGAAATGCAAGGCGTTGAGCGAACATTGGATCGCTTTTCTCCGGCTACCATCGCGCGAGAAATGACAGACATGCGTAGGGTTGCGGGATGCGGAGCGCGTCCGGAAGCGGCAGGGCAAGGTATTCGGCGAGCAGGACTCTGTTGAGGCCGGCGTGCCCCACGACAAGCAAAAGCCCGTCGGGAAAACGCGCGCGCATACGGGCATGCGCCGCAAGTGCCCGCTGGCGGAGCATCGCGAAACTTTCCCCGTCCGGCGGGCGGAATGAAGCGATGTTGCGCCCGCGCTCGGCGTATTGGCCGGGGAAGCAGCGTTCCACCTCGGCCGGGGTGCGCCCCTCCCATTGCCCCAGGCAGATTTCGCGTAATTCCGGCTCATGGAGCAGAGGCACGCCCGGAGCGGAGGCGGAGAGAATGGCCGCGCTCTCCCTGCCGCGTGACAGGTCGGAGCAGTAGATCGCCGCCAACGCGCCGCCGCGCAGCGCATCGTTCAAATCGACAGCCAGTGCGCTGATCTGCTCTCTGCCGGTTTCGCTCAAGGGAATGTCCGAGGCGCCGATGAACCGCCGTTGCGGGTTGGGCGGCAGCGCGCCGTGCCGGACGAGGCAGATTTCCTTCATGCGGACCGCTCCGTGGCGCGGCGCAGGGCCAGCCTGCGCAGACGCGTGTAATCCCGCGGGCTGTCCATGTCCTCCAGAACGCAGGGGTCCGGCGTGTCCACCAGGCGACGGGGCAAGGCGGAAAGCGCCGCGCGCAGGCCGTCCTCGCCTTGGTAGGAAAGCACGATTTTTTTGAAAACAGCCGGCAGAAGCGGTGGGTGCCCTTCTTCGCCGTTGTGCCGGGGGATCAGCACGGCGGGGGAATTGCCGGGTGCGCGGGATGCCTCAATGGCCATGTCCGCCAGATGGCGCAGTGTTTGCGGGCGGACCAGGGGAATGTCCGCGGGATGGATAAAAAACGCGCCGCAGTCGGGAGGGGCGGCGCGCAAGCCCGCGCAGACGGAAGAAAACATGCCCTGTTCCGGATGCGCGTTGCGCGCCACGGCCAGGGAAAGGGCGCGCGCGGCGTCTTCCACGGCTTCGGCGTGAAAGCCGCTGACAACCAGCATGTCGGGCAGACCGGCGGCGCGGTACAGGCGAGCAAGGGCTTCCAGAGCGGAACATGCGCCGCCGTCCGCGAACAGGGGCAGGGGAAGAAGAGCCTTGAGCCCGCCCATGCGGGAAGAACGTCCGGCGGCCAGGATTATGGCGCAGAATTTCATGGGTGTCCGCTTTTCGGTGTTCCCGCACACGGCGGGAACACCGTGTGCGGAAAATCAAAAAACCGGATTCACATCACGCGGCTATTTTGGCATGGCTTCCAGCACCTTGTCCGGATAGGCGGGCAGATGCCTGATCCGCGCGCCGCAGGCATCGCAGATGGCGTTGATGATGGCCGGATGCGGCGCCGTGAGCGGCATTTCACCGATGCCCGAAGCGCCGAAGGGGCCGTCCCTGCGCGGAGTTTCCACATAGATGATTTCCATGCCGTCGGGGATCATCTTGATGTCGGGAAAACCGGCGCCGGCAATGGTGCTGTGTTTCTTCAGATCCTCATAATCCTCGGAAAGGGCCAGGCCGACGCCCTGCGCCAGGCCGCCGTAAATCTGGCCGTCCGTGACCAGTCTGCTGTTGACCTTGCCGATATCGGTCACGCAGGTGAGTTTTTCCACCTGTGTTTTGCCGGTGGCTGTTTCCACGGCGACTTCGGCGAGGAAGATGCCGTACATGTAGCAGCAGAAAGGACATCCCTGGCCCTTTTCGTCGCAATTGGTCGCCGGGGCTGTCCATTTGCCTTCCTGGCGGGGATTGCGGCCCGCGTCCTTCATCCCGGCGCAGTCATAAAGACCGCCGCCGGGCTTGCGCATGGCCTCAATCAGGGCCTCGCAGGCCACGCGGATGGCGTTGCCCGTCATCACCTGTGAACGGGAGCCGCCGGCGGGGCCGGAATTGGGAACAAGACTTGTGTCGTTCATGACAAGGCGGATTTTGTCCGGCGTGATGCCGAGCGGGCGCAACGCCTTATGGGCGGTACCCAGAACACCGGCGTCCGCCCCCTGGCCGTGATCTTCCCAGCAGGAGCCGATGGTAACGGTGCCGTCCTCGTTGAGTTGCGCCCAGGCCTCCGAGGAGTCCGGCCCGTCCAGACCGGCGCCGTATACGCCGAGGGCGACGCCCACGCCGCGCTTGACAGCGGCCGTGGAATTGGCCTTGGCTTTTTCCTTGGCTGCCTTGTAAATCGGGCGCAGCTTGTCGAACATCTCCGGCAGGCTGTAGACTTCCGGTTCCTGGCCTGTCGGCGTCGTGTCGCCCTCGCGGTAGCAGTTCAAGGCCCGCAGTTCCAGCGGATCCATGTTCAATTTTTCAGCCAGTTCGTCCATAAGCGCTTCCGAGGCGAATTCGCTTTCCGGCGCGCCATAGCCCCGGAAGGCCGCTCCCCAGCAGTGGTTTGTGCACACGGTGCGCCCCTTGCCTCGAATGTTGGGGATGCCGTAGCCGGCGCCGATATACTGCGCGCCGCGCAGGGTCAGCAGGTCGCCGAATTCGGAATAGGGGCCGTGGTCGACAGACCAGTCTGTTTCCATGGCGAGAATCTTGCCGTTTTTGTCGGCGGCGTAGCGGACTGTCATCCAGAAGGGCGAACGCTTGCCGGTGTAGTTCTGCTGCTGATCGTAATTGTAGCGCAGGTGGCAGGGCCGGCCGGTGGCCAGCGCGGCCACGCCCAGCAATGCTTCCATGGTGGGGCTGAACTTGTAGCCGAACGTGCCGCCCGAGGTGTTCTGCACCATGATCATGTCCTTGCCGAAATCCAGCCCCAGGCCGGGCGCGATCATGAGGCCGTGCAAATGCAGCCCGATGGATTTGGAGTGGATGACAAGCTTGCCGTCGTCGTTCAGGTAGGCGTAGCCCACGTCCGGCTCAATGGGCAGATGCGGCTGGCGCTGGGTGTAGAATTCGTTCTCCGCCACCACGTTGTCCGGGTCATTGAAGAAAGGCTGCGTGTCCTGCCCTTTCTCAAGATCTTGGTCATAGTAGATGTTGGGCGTGCCGGGGTGGATCTCTATGGCGTCCGGAGCCATGGCTTCGGGCGCGCTCATGTATTCGGGCAGAAGTTCCAGATCGAACCTGACTTTTTCCGCCGCGGCGCGCGCATGACATTCCGAATCGGCACAGACGATGGCGAGCGCGTCGCCATACTGGAATACCTTGGTATCGTTGAGAATGGGACGATCCCATCCGTCGCCCTTGTTGGTCGGGAAGGTGATGAGACCGGTGATGCGGTTTTTGCCCTTCACGTCCTTGTGGGTCAGCACCCTGTGGACGCCGGGCATTTTTTCGGCCTCTGAGGTGTCTATGCCCTTGATGAGCGCGTGGGAAACCGTGGCCTGGGCCAGCGCCAGATGCAGAGTGTCCGGCGGCAGGCGGTAGGCGGCGTCAGCTCCGAATTCCGCGGTGCCCGTAACCTTGGCGAGCGCGCTTGGCCGGGGAAAGCGGGAACCCCAGATCTGTCCGTCGGCCGGGAGTTTGAACTCAATATCCTGCGGCTTTTTTTCGCCGCGCATCACGGCGGCCGCGTCCATCACGGCGTCCACCAGAGGCTGGTAGCCGGTGCAGCGGCAGAGATTGTGGTGTTTCTGGAACCAGTCGCGCACTTCTCCGCGGCTGGGTTTCGGGTTTTCGTCCAGCAGGCCCTTGGCCGACACTATGAAACCGGGAGTGCAGAAACCGCACTGAGCCGCGCCGTGGAATATCCAGGCTTTCTGGATGGGGTGCAGGCAGTCGTGCGCGCCTATGCCCTCCACTGTGATGACGGCCGCGTTTTCCGGCACGCGGCGCATTTTGACGATACACGAACGCGTTACCTTGCCGTTCAGAATAACGGAGCACGAACCGCACTGTCCCCGGCCGCAGCCCACCTTGACGCTCGTGAGCTGCAACTGGCCGCGCAGCACATCCGCGAGGGAATCCTCGGGATTGACTACCAGGCGTCGGGGAATGCCGTTGACTACAAGCGTTTTTGTTTCCATATCAACTCCTTGGGTTAGCGTTGATGCCTT
>JAISXC010000009.1 GCA_031270875.1 Desulfovibrio sp. | reverse complement strand
GAAGTAGGGCCCAGCCTGACGCCGGGCACGGCGGTGATTCTGGCGGAGCAAGTGGACGAAAAACACATCCTTGACCAGAACGAAGGTTCAGCGCGGCAGTTGCGCCGGCTCATGGCGCAGTGGAGCAGCGCCTGGGCCGCCCGCTCACGCAAAATGTTCGACTTTTATGATCCGGAGGCCTATACGAGAGCCATGCCGGAAAGTTTTGCCGCTTTTCGCCAAAACAAGGAGCGCCTTTTCAGCACGTTGCAATTTATAAAAATTTACAATCGCGAAATACACGTTCTTGAAGGACCGGGCTACTGGATCACCTGGGCGGAACAGTTGTACACGGCCTCCAATCTTTCCACGGAAGGCACACGCCGTCTTTACTGGCAAAAAGACGGCGACAACTCCTTCCGCATTGTGGGTATGGAATGGATACCAAGAAATATGGGCATGCGCGCGGATTTTCAGAAAGGCCGCCTTGTGGCCGAAACCGCAGGACAGGTTACGGACGCGTCTTCCGAACTGCCGGTTCCGCCGCCTCTGACCATGCCGGAAACGCCCGGAGAAATCCCTCTCCCGCAGGAAACGATTAAAGATGCGTCCAAAAGCGACAGCCGTCTGGCGGCATCTCTCCTGGTGCCGCCCTCTGCGCCGTCGCGGCCGCCCGACGTCATACTCTGGGAAAAACGCGACCAGGCGGCCGCGCTGCCCCCGGAGACGCAACGGGAAAACGGCGGAGCCGCCCCACACCCACTGATGACGGCGGCGCAACAGGACTCCGTAGATCGGACGCAAGTGCTGGCTTCGCCGCGCACGGAAGAAAACCGGGTAGTCGAGTATCTGCATTCCGTCAGCGCCGATATCAGCGCCACACTGGAGAAATGGCGGCAGTCATGGGAATCCGGACGCCTGGACGACTATATCCGGCATTATGACGACAAAGCCGTTCAGCAGGGGCGTTGGGGCGCGAAAAACATACGCCGCCAAAAAGAATCCCTCTGGACGCGGATACAGCCGACTCTGGTGCAGTTCTCCGGAATGAGGATTGTCCCCGACAAAAACGACGGACAAGCAAGGGGACGAAACGGCGCTCGCGGCGAGCCTTGCGTCATCGTGGACATGAACCAGATTTACGCGGACAGTTCCGGACACAGCGACAAGGGCACCAAAACGCTTCAACTCTGCCCGAACGGCGGCGAATGGAAAATCCACCGCGAAAACTGGATTGCGCTGCCGCCGAACACACACGCGGAACGCGAAGCGGCACTGCCGTCAGACTGACACGATTTCTCTCTGAAATTCTCCCGGCGGCCGCGTAGCGGACGGGCGCGGTTCGGAGAAAAGCGGAATGCGCAATCTCAAAATTTGTATGCTCTAAGGACGGCTCCCCTTGAAGTACAGGGAACGCTTCAGCATAGTGTTCATGCGTGACAAAGGCACACGCCGTTCCTTCCGTGTGCGGGCCGCCGTTTTTTACGCCTTGTTCTGCGGTATTGTCTGCCTGCCCCTGCTTGTCTGCGGCCTCAGTTGGTTCTCTTACAATATCTGGAAAGAAAACACTGTATTACGTGAAAACGTACTGCGATTTGAAGACGATTTTCAGAAAGCTCAAAGCATTGCCGAACGCCTTGAAAATATAGAAGAGCTGCTTAACGAAAATGCCGTTGTCGGCAAAGACGTCCTTCTGCGCAGGCTTGCCGCGTCTTCCGGAACAGGTTCCGCGGCTTCCTCCGGGGATCCGGCGGACTCCTTGAGTGAGAACGGGCAGACCTCCCAGTCGCCGCCCCCTGTGCAGCAGCAGGACGTATTTCCGGCAATCAACGCGGACTATATCAGGGTGGACAATGTCCAAGCGCGCGCCCTGCGCGAAAACAGACTGCGCATTGCCCTTGACCTGCGCAACACCGACAACCAGAAAATCGCCGCCGGCCGGGTTTCCGCCGTGCTGCTCACGGCGGACGGAGCGCGGCATGAACTTGTTTTTGCCCCTTACAATGTCGGCGATTTTCGCATCAGCCGGTTCAAACGCACGGTCATGTACGCCAACCTCGCCCCCCAACTGAACCTTGTCAATTCCCAGGTGATCCTTGAAGTCCGCAGGGAAGACAACTCCGTCGTTTATCGCAACCTTTTCGCCGTGGAACGCTGAAAGGCAAGCAAAAGCGTCCTGAGACGGAAAACGGGTCCGGAACCCTCGTTGCGCGACAATTCCCTTGACAGGCGTTGACCGAAACGTCCAAAGCGTGTCATATTGGCTGTCTGTGTATTTCGCCCCGCTTCTGCAATTGTCGGCAACAAGAGCAAATTAACATTGAAAATGTATAATTTGCTCTGCAATGATTTTCCTGCAAATCCTTGCCGCGAGATTGCCGCAAGGCGAATTCACTTCGCTGTCAAGCGACAATCTCAAGCGTAAAACGCTAAAGGAGACGGACATGCGGGAAAATATCCTGATTGTGGGCGGCGTGGCCCTTGGGCCCAAGGCCGCCTGCCGCTGCAAACGCCTGAACCCCGAAGCCAGTGTGACGGTGGTGGATGAAAACCGCTATATTTCCTACGGGGGTTGCGGCATCCCCTACTATGTATCCGGCGAAGTGAACAATCTGGACGATCTGCGCGCCACTCCCTACCACACCATACGGGATTCCGAATTCTTCCGCGTCATGAAAGGCGTGACCGTGCGTACGCAAACGCGCGCCCTGACAATCGACCGCGCCGCCAAAAAGCTCCTTGTCAGAGATCTTGCCAGCGGCCAGGAGGAAAACCTGCCCTACGACAAACTCCTCCTCGCCACAGGCGCGCGTCCGCGCATTCCCCCGGTGGAAGGCCGTGATCTGGATGGTGTGCTTTCCCTGACGAGGCTGGAAGCGGCCAGCGCGATCCGGGCCGCCTGCCAGAGCGGCGCCGTAAACAACGCCGTCGTCGTGGGGGGCGGCTTTATCGGACTGGAGGCCGCCGTGGCTCTTTCCGACATGTGGGGCGTCAAGGTAAGCGTGGTGGAAATGGCCGATCAATTGCTGCCGGGGATTCTTTCCCCGGATCTGGCCCGCATGGCGTCTCATGACTGCGCGAGTCACAATGTGGATGTCTTCACCGCCGAAAAGGTCGTGCGCCTCACAGGCGAAGGCAGGGCGGTGAAGAGCGTGGTCACCGAAAAGCGCGAACTCCCCTGCGAGATCGTCGTTTTCGCGGCGGGGTTTGCCCCCAACGGCGATCTCGCCAAATCGGCCGGACTTGCGGTAACTCCCTTCGGTGCCGTGATCGTGGACGAACACATGCGCACCTCGGACGTGTCCATTTACGCCGGGGGCGATTGCGTCTCAATCAGGAACCTCATCACCGGCAAAAACGGCTACCTGCCCCTGGGCAGCATGGCCAACCGCCAGGGCCGTGTCATCGGCACCAATCTGGCGGGCGGTTCGGCGGTCTTTCCGGGCTACGTGGGAACCTGGGCTGTCAGGCTTTTCGATCTTTCCTTCTGCGGAGCCGGCCTGACGGCCGAAAACGCCCGCAAGGAAGGTTTTGACGCTGTCGGCGTCAGCGTGGAGCAGTTTGACCGCGCGCATTTTTATCCGGAAAAGAGCATGATGAGCCTCACCCTGGTCGCGGACAGGAACGACGGACGCGTTATCGGCATTCAGGGCGCCGGTCCGGCAGGGGATGCCCTCAAGGCCCGCATTGACGCTGTGGCCGGTGTGTTGCAGTACGCCAGACCCGACGTGGCAGATATCTCCAATCTGGAAGTCAGCTATGCCCCCCCCTTTGCCGCGGCCATGGACATCGTCAACGCCGTCGCCAACGTGACGGAAAACGTGCTGGCCGGACGCTTCAGACCGGTGACGGCCGATGCCTTCATGGAATTGTGGAGCGACCGCGACAAAAACCGGATTTTCTTCATTGACGCGCGCCCCGCGGCGGCGGGAAAAATCGTGGAATCAAGGCAGCCGGACTGGCATGCCATTCCTCTGGAAGAAATTGAGGCGCGCATTGCGGAAATTCCACGCGACAGACCGGTGGCGGTTATCTGCAACACAGGACTGCGCTCGTATGACAGCGTGCTGGTTCTGGCGCGCCACGGCATCACGGACGCCGTCAATGCCATGGGGGGGATGCAGGCGGCTCTGAAAATGGGCATGCAACCCTGAAAGACCCCGCCGCGCTGACGCCATATCGAAAGATCACTGCCGCTCCCTCTCAATCAATTCATAAAGCTTTATGGA
>JAISXC010000301.1 GCA_031270875.1 Desulfovibrio sp. | reverse complement strand
AGCGTTCAGAAATCCAGCTTGAACCGCATGCCCATGCCCAGCGAGGAATCCGGCTGGCTGCCGGCGCTCTTTTCCATGCCGAGCTCGTCCTTGATGCTCAGCTCCGGCCCGACAAGTATGCGCAGATCCTCGCCAGACTGCACGTCGGCGAAGGCCCCGACAATATGGCGGCCTGTACGCACGGGGTTTTCGCCGGGGTGCGCGCTCTCGCCGCCCTGCGGCTGCGTGTCTCTGAACGAGGCGCTTTCGTTGCGTACGCTGAAATTGACACCCTGCCTTTGGCTTGTCCGCTCCACCCGCTTCAGGGCTTCGTCAATGGCGGAGGCGGTGTTGACCGATTGTTCGGCCTGACTGGAGGGTACGGCGTTTTTTTTCAATTCGTCCGCGCCCACGCCCTGTTGCCATTGTCTGGCCTCGCGGCTGCCGGGACTGCTGAAAACCCAGGGGTGGGCGTGGAGAGGTTGCGCGTTGGCTTTCTGGGGCGTTTTTTGAGGGAGACCAGTCTGCGCCGCCTGCCCCTGGCAGGGCGCGAGGCAAAGACTCAGGCAGCAGAGAAGCAGAGTCGGAATCGGTATTGCCAAAAAACGGCGGAGCCGGATCATGACTTTCCTTCAGTTCCGCCAGCCGCCGCCAAGGGCCATGCATACGCGCACAACCGCGTTCAGGCGGTCGCGCAGGGCGTTCGCGAGTTGCAGTTCCGCCGAGAAAAGCTGGCGCTCCGCATCCAATACGGTCAGGTAATCGCTGTAGCCGTTGTCGTACTGCAGGCGGGCTATTTCAACGGAGCGGCGCAGGCTGTCCACCTGGGTCGCCATGCTGCGCACAATGGCGTCGGCCTCGCGTTGGGCCGTGAGCGAGGTGCGCATGTCCTGAAAGGCCGACTGCACGGCCTTGCGGTATACGGCGACAGCGGCCCGCTTCAGCGCCTCCGCGTCTTTGAGGTTGTACCAGTTGCGTCCGAAATCCAGAATGGGCAGGGAGCCTGTGACGCCGTAGTTCCAGACGCCCGCCGCTGGGGTAAACAGATTGCCCGCGGCGGCGCTCAGGGTGCCGAGCGCGCCGGTCAGCGAAATGGAAGGAAAGAACTGCGCGCGTGCCACGCCAATGTTGGCGTTGTATGCCATGAGCATATATTCCGCCGCGCGTATGTCGGGCCTGCGCTCCAGCAGGGCCGAGGGCAGGCCTTCGGGCAGAACGGGCGGCGAGGGCAGGCGGTGCAGGGTTTTGCCGCGCTCAAGGAAGCGCTCCATAATTTCGCGCGGAGAGCGGCCGACAATGACGGCCAGCGCGGCTTCCGCCTGATCAACCGCCACAGCGGTCATGTGAAGCTGGGCGCGGGCTGTTTCCACCTCAGCCTTCGCCCGCAGCCAGTCAAGCTCGGTGATGTCGCCCTGTTTGTAGCGGCTTGTATAGATGCTGAAGGCTTCTTCCCGCGTTTTGAGCGTGCGCCTGGCCGTATTGATCTGCATGTCCAGCGCGAGCACGGCGAAATAGTTTTGGGCGGTCTGGCCCGCCACGGAAAGACGCAGGGCCTCGTGCCCGACAATGGTGTTCATGAGCACGTCGGTGAGGGCCGTATGGGCGTTGCGGTATTTGCCCCACAAATCCAGCTCCCAGGCGGCGGAAAGACCGAGTTGGTAATTGGTGGTCGAGCGTGACACGCCGGTCAGCGGAGAGTTGTAGTCCGGCGCGTTGGGCGCCTTTTCCGAGGCACCCTGCGACCCTGCCTGCCCTGTGCCCGTTACCGCGGGGAAGAGGGCGGACGTGGCCACGCCCGCCTGGGCCGCGGCCGAATCAATTTTTGCCAGTGATTGCGCAAGATCCTGGTTGTTGCCCAAAGCCTCTTCCACAAGGGCGGTGAGCACGGGGTCGCCAAAGCGGATCCACCAGTCGGTTTCGAGCGGCCCCGGCCCCGTGCTTACTTTGCTCCATTGGGCGGGGATGTCCTGTTCCGGGCGTTCGTAACGCGGCGCAAGGGAACATGCGGCAAGCATGAAGGCGAGGGGCAGGACAAGGCAGGCTTTGCGTGCGGGGGTCATATGTTTTCCTCGGCGTCAACATCATGGCTCCTGCCTTCGTTAGGGTCTGTCTTGCCCTGCAGTTTCAGCGAAAGCCGCATGATGGTCTTGAAAAAGAAAGGGACGAAGAGCGTGGCGATGCAGGTGGCTGCCAACATGCCGCCGATGACGGCCGTGCCGATGGCGTGGCGGCTGTTGGCGCCCGCTCCCGTACTGATGGCCAGGGGAACGCAGCCAAGAATAAAGGCGAGCGAAGTCATGACGATGGGTCTGAAGCGCAGGCGCGAGGCGTGCATGGCCGCCACGTCGAGCGAGCGGCCGCCGCTCCGCCAGGCCTCAACGGCGAATTCCACAATCAGGATGGCGTTTTTGGATGCCAGACCCACCAGAGTGACGAGAGCTATCTGAAAATAGACATCGTTGGTAAGGCCCCGCAGCCATGTGGCCGCCAGCGCGCCGAACACCCCGAAGGGCACGGCCGTGAGCACGGCCAGCGGCAGGGACCAGCTCTCATACTGGGCCGCGAGGATCAGAAAAACCATGACAAGGGCCAGCACAAAAATGACAGTGGTGTCCGCGCTCGCCAGTTTTTCCTGCAGCGACGAGCCGACCCATCCCAGGCTGTAATCGCTGGTAAGCGCGGCCTCCGCCGCCCGCTCCATCTCGGCAAGCGCCTGCCCTGAGGAATACCCGGGAGCGGGGTTGCCAAGAAAATGCGCCGCCGGAAAGACGTTGTAACGTTCCATGGATTGCGGCGCCGTGCGCCGCTCAAGCGTCATCAAGGCCGAAAGCGGGATCATCTCGCCCCTGCTGTTGCGCACGTGAACATCACCCAGGGAATCGGGCAGCATGCGGTAGCCGGCTTCGGACTGCATGCGCACCTGGAATGTTCTGCCCATGTAGTTGAAATCGTTTATGTAGGTGGCGCCGAAAGTGGCGCCCATGGCGGTAAAGACGTCCGTGACGCTCACGCCCATGTTACGGCAGCGCTCACGGTCAAGGTCCGCATACAACTGCGGCGCGCCCGTGGAAAAGAGGTTGCGCATATTGCCGATGGCCGGGTATTTTTTGCGCCCGTTTTCCGCTGACATGACTTCATGCATAAGCTTGTTGGCCGTGTTTTCCAGATCCCGCGTCGTGCCGTCGCCGCGCATCTGAACATAGCCCTCGAATCCGCCGGTGGCGCTCATGCCGGGGATGGGCGCCGGCGTAAAGCCGAGCACCACGGCCTCGGGCTGGGCCATGGTGATGCCGGACACTTTATCGGCCATGTCCTGGGAGGTCATGCCGGCCCCGGGCCTGTCCTTCCAGGGCTTGAGCTGGACAAAGAAGGTTCCGAAATTGCTTTTGAAGGAAGAGGAGGTGATGTCAATGCCGTTGATGGTAAGCACGTTCTGGGCGGACGGATCCTTGAGCACAGCGTCCATCACCTGCCGGGTGACGTTCTGCGTGCGCTGCTGGGAAGCGCCGTCGTCGAGAATGGTCACGCCCACGACAAAGCCCTGGTCTTCATTGGGCAGCAGGGCGCCGGGAACAGCGCGGTACAGCCACACGGCCGCCGCCGCCATCAGCCCGAACAGGAGGAGGGCGCGCGGAGTCGAATCCTTTATGAAGCGCACGGCGCGCACATAGCCGTGGGTCACCCTGGCGAAAAAATAGTTGAAGCGGACGAAAAAGCGCGACGACGCGTAGTCGTGCGCGTGGGGCTTGAGCAGCAGGGCGCAGAGCGCCGGGGTGAGCGTGAGGGCCACTATGCCCGAAAGCACCACGGAAACGGAAATGGTGACGGCGAACTGTTTGTACATCTGCCCGGCCAGACCGCCCATGAAGGAGACGGGGATAAAGACCGCGCACAGCACGAGCACGATGGCGATAACCGGGGCCGTCACCTCGTTCATGGCTTTGGCCGTGGCCTCCTTGGGCGGCAAATGCTCGGTGCGCATGATGCGCTCCACGTTTTCGAGCACCACGATGGCGTCGTCAACCACAATGCCTATGGCGAGCACCATGGCGAACATGGTCAGGATGTTGATGGTGTAGCCCAGCGCGTACAGACCGGCGAACGTGCCGATGATGGAAACCGGAACGGCGATGCAGGGAATCAGCGTGGCCCGCCAGTTCTGCAGAAAGACGTACACCACGAGAAAGACGAGGAGCATGGCTTCCGCCAGCGTGACGGCCACTTCCCTGATGGATTCCATGACGAAATCGTTGGTGTCCACCACGACGCTGTAGGCGATGCCTTCGGGAAAGCGCTGCGCTATTTCCTCAAGCCGGGCCTTCACCCGCTCGCCGGTGGCTATGGCGTTGGCCCCGGGCAGGAGATACACGCCGGCGCCGCGCGTGGGCATGCCGTTGCGCTCCGAAACGACGCTGTAGTCCCTGCCCCCAAGAGTCACGTCAGCCACGTCCTTCAGGCGCAGCATGGCGCTGTCCGGCCCGACGCGCACGATGATTTCGCCGAATTCCTCCGGCGTGACCAGACGGCCCCGCGCGTCAATCTGCCAGGTGAGCTGCGTTGTGTCGGGCGCAGGCGGGTCGCCGAGGCGTCCGGGCGCGAACTGGGCGTTCTGATCTCTCACCGCGGCGGCCACGTCGCTGACCGAAAGGCCGTATTTGGCGAGCATGTCCGGCTTGAGCCAGATGCGGATGGCATAGTCCATTGCTCCGAAAATCGTGCAGTCGCCCACGCCCTCCACGCGCTTGAGTTCGTCCACCACGTTCGTCTGCAGGTAATTGTGCAGAAAAACCGGGTCATAGCGGCCGTCGGGCGAGTAGAGATTGAGAATCTGGAGAATGGCCGGGGAGCGCTTGACCACGGTTATCCCCTGGCGGCGCACTTCTTCGGGCAGCAGAGTCTGGGCCAGATTGACCTTGTTGTTGACGTTGACGAGCGCCATGTCCGGGTTGGTGCCCAGTTTGAAATAGACGCTGATGGAACCGGAGCCGGAGGCGGACGACGCGGAGGAGGCCATGTAGAGCATGTTCTCGACGCCGTTGATGTTGACTTCAAGCGGGGCGAGCACCGTCGAGGCGATGGTTTCGGCCGAGGCCCCGGGATAGAATGCGCTGACCTGGACTGTCGGCGGCGTGAGTTCGGGATACAGGGCGATGGGCAGTTCCTTCATGGCCAGAGCGCCCACGAGGGTGATCACGATGGAGATGACGGCCGAGAGAACGGGACGGCGCAGAAAAAAATTGGGTCTGGAAGATGCGGCCATGGCAACCTACTTCTGCCCGGACGGAGTTCGCTCCGGCCCGTCCCCGCTCCGGCTGACGCGCACGACGGCGCCGGGTCGCGTTTTGACGATGCCTTCACTGATGATGCGTTCGCCGCCCTTGAGGCCGGAAACCACAAGGTATTTGTCTCCGATGGCCACGCTGATCGTCACGTTGAGGGCGGAAACCCTGTTTTCCGCGTCCAGGGCCATGACCTGCGCGCCCCGCTGCGTCAGCAGAACGCATTTTTGCGGGATGAGAACGGCGTTTTTGAGGATGTCGCCTTCCATGTACAGACGCACGTACTGCCCCGGCATGATTCTCCCCTCAGCGTTGGGGAATACGGCGCGCGCCTTGATGACGCCCGTCGCGGGCTGCACCTGGCTGTCTATGAAGGTGACTTCGCCCTCGCCCGGATGCATGCTGCCGTCAAGGAGACGGAGCCTGGCCTTGTAGCGGTTGCCAGGGGGCGCGGCAAGACGGCCCTCCAGGGCGAGACTGCGTCTTCGCATGTGCTCCGGGGCCGCGATGGAGAAATCTATGTACATGGGGTCCGTCTGGTTGACGTAGGTGAGGAGCGAATTGTTGTTCACAAGGTTGCCGGGGGTGACGTTTTCCTTGCTGCTGAAGCCGGAAACCGGCGAAACCACCTGGCAGTAGTCCAGATTGATTTTCGCCTGGCGCAGCTCGGCCCTGGCGCTTTCGTGGGCGGCGCGGGCGTTGTCGCGCTCCTTCTGGGAGACGGCGTTTTTTTCATACAGGGGGCGCACGCGCTTCCATTCGCGCTCCGCGCTGTCGTACTGGGCTTCGGCCTGCTGCATTCTGGCTTCGTACTGGTCGCGTTCAAGCTGGAAGAGCTGCTGGCCCTC
>JAISXC010000243.1 GCA_031270875.1 Desulfovibrio sp. | reverse complement strand
ATTATCATCGGCGTTCTTTTGGTATCCCTTGCCGCCATTGTTCTTGTGGCTCTCTGGTGGTGGGCATTGGGGCGCCGCGAGCGCGCCATTGCCGATGAAATGCGCCATCTCTACCAGATGGTCAACCAGCAGAAGCAGATCATGGATGGCGTAAATTCCGCCCTTTCCGCCGGTATTATCCTCAATGTCCTGAACGGCGTTATCTATTACGCCAACCAGAGTTACGTGCAGATGACAGGATTGAGCCAGCCGGATTTGACCGGCCTTTCTTACAGAAACCTGAATGCGGATATGGCCAGAAGCCTTGTCACCCATACCCAGGCCGTATATCAGTCAAAAAAAATGGCGAGCTTTACGGAAGTGCTGCCCATCAAGGGGGCGCCACGGCATTTTCTCACTTCCTGCTCGCCTTTCTGCAGTGAAAGCGGCGCGATTCTGGGTGTTGTCTCCGTCTACAATGACATCATGGATCTGGTCATGGCGCAGCGGCGGGCGCAACACATGATCACCCAGACGGTGGCTGTTTTTGTACGCGCCATTGAGGCAGTGGACCCCTATCTGTGCGGACAGTCCTCGTTCACCGCCAAACTGGCTGTCGCGCTGGCGCGCTATCTGGATAAAAGCGACGATGTGACATTGACGACATTGCGCACGGCGGCCAGCCTTTCGCAGATTGGCATGATCCAGTTGCCGAGGGAGTTGTTGACCAAATCCGACAAACTCAATGACGAAGAGCGCGCCCTGCTGAAAAAGCACGTGGAATATGCCCACAAGGCGCTTGAGGGAATAGAGTTCGGCATTCCCGTGCTGGAGGCCATCATTCAGATGTATGAACGCACGGACGGCTCAGGATATCCCGCCGGCCTGAAGGACGAGCAAATATCCCTGAATGCGAAAATTCTCGCGGTGGCGAACACGTTCTGCGCCTTGATGCGGCCGCGCTCCTACCGTTCTGCCCTGGACACGCAGCAGGCAGTATACGTACTTACCGCAAAGCCATATAAATATGATCTTAAGGTGGTGCAGGCGCTTATTGATTTTCTCAAGTCAGAACAAGGAGGCGTTTTCCTGAAGAGGCTTCTTTCCGGCGAATTGGCGGACTCGACATCATAGCCTGTTTTTGGAGGGGGGACACATGCGCATTCTTTTTCTTCACAAAACCTTTCCGGGCTCGTTTCGACTTTTGGTTCACTCCTTTGGCGCGCAGCCCGAAAATACCATTCTTTTCCTCTCGGAAGCCGGCCAGAAATCAGCACGGGCGAATGTCCGCCGCCTGCGTCTGGCGCCGCCGCTGAAGCACACAACGCATGACCCGGTCGAGAGCGATCTGGTTCTGCGATACAGGCGCGCCGCCAGAGCCGGCAATGCTTTGCTGCTGTTGAGCAAGGACGGCTATGCGCCTGACCTGATCTGCGCTTCCTCTTCCATGCCCGGCTCCCTGTTTGTCCGGGATATTTTTCCAGACGCCTTTTATGCCATAGAGGCGGACTGGTTTTACACGCGCGGCCAACAGACGTTTTTCAATCATGACATTGCCCCCGCCGAGTTTGCGCCCGCCAGAATACGCAACCTCTGGGAATACAACGCGCTGGGAGACTGTGACTTTGCCTTTACCTCCTCAGTATGGCAAAAATCGCACTATCCGGATTTTTTGGCCGAAAAGCTTCACGTGGTCCATCACGGGATCAACACCGCCTTTTTTTCATCCACGCCGCCTGAGTCCTTTGTCGATGAGGCAACTCGCCTCAACCTCGCAAATGTTGCTGAAATTGTCAGTTTTTCCGGCCCGTACTGGGATGCGTCGCGGGGCTTCACCCAGTTTTTGCAGGCTGTGCCTCAAATATTGGCCGCAAGGCCGAATTGCCATATTCTCATGCTTTGGCCGGACCGTCGCAGCAAGTTGCGGCAGAATGGGGAGAGCGCACGCCGGGAGGAAATGGAAAAGCATCGTCAGGTGCTCGCGGACGTCCCCTTGTCCGCTGAGGCGCGCTCGCGCGTGCATCTGCTTGGCGTGCGTCCGCTCAGCAAGTATCGTCAGATGTTGCGGGCCTCGACCGTTCATGTGTACTTGACGGCCCCTCATGCCCTGTCCACAGGTTTTTTGGAAGCCATGGCCTGCGGCGCCCTTGTGGTTGGCTCGGACACGGCCCCGGTAAAAGAAGTTCTGGAGCACGGTAAAAACGGTTTTTTGTGTGATTGCGCGAAGCCTGAATCCATTGCCGAAACTGTGGCCGGTGTGCTTGAGCGGGCGCCGAAACTGGCCTTCATGCGTGAAGAAGCCAAGCAGATAGTGGCGCAGGAGTACAATGCCGCGCTGCAGACGGAACGCCTTATCGTCCCCTTGCGTGAAGGCGTTTCAAAAAAATGCGGAATATCGTCCTGGTAGAGCATTTCACGCTTGAAATGCTCGGATTTTTCCGCTTGACCACTCCCGGCCAGCGCGCTTATTCCAATTTCAGACCGTCCCGCTGTCCGGAATTGGAGTAGACCTCCTGTAAAGCTGCAGGAGCCGCCGGCAACGGGCGCAAGAGCGTTTTTTGAGGGGGCATGGTGAAAGCCACACTGCGCTTTGGTATCAACATCTGGATGGAAACTGACAGGGGTGACTTGTTGGGACGGGGAAGAATGCGCCTTCTGGAGCTGATTCAGGAAAAAGGCTCACTCAAGCAGGCTGCCGCCGCCTTGGGCATGTCGTACCGGGCCGCCTGGGGGAAGATAAAGGAAAGCGAAATCGCTTGGGGCGCGCCTTTGCTGGAAAAACAGGGGAGCAACCGCCAAGGTTTTCAATTGAGCGGGAAGGGGCTTGAACTGCTGTCCGTCTACAGAACATGGCTTGAGGACGTACGGGGCTATGCCGAAAAGAAGGCCAGAGAGTCTTTCAAAGATTTTTTTGATGTTGACCCCCCGGGAGAGGAAAGCAAATCCCCGGAGAAATTTCATCACACCAGAAAGCGCCACCCCCGCTGCTGAATCCGAAGCGAACGCGTCACCGCGCCCGATGCGCTGACGAATTCCGATCCCGGACTGTCCGCCTCTTGCCGGCTTTATATATATTTTCAGAGCCGGCTAAATATTTGCCACCCCATGCCGATAATACCACTGGCGGGCCTCAAATCCGGTCCTTCCCGGTCAGTCAGCGCCAGGCAAAAAATACCTTTGCACAATTTTTGCAGGAGAATTGTCGCCGCCCTTCCGGCGACCTGCGGCCCACAGCGCGGGAGAGCCGTGATGGGCATCCGGAGTCAGGGCGACAATTCATTATTGAGAGGCATGTATGGCTACCACAATTTCAGGTTCGACAGCCATTTCCGGCCTTGGCGGCGCGGATGCCAATTTTGACTTGGTCTTGCAGCAGCTCAAACAGGTCGAAACCATACAGATCAATCGCCTGGAAGCCTGGAAGAGCGACTGGAATCTGCGCTATCAGGCTTTCGGACAGATTATCGAACAGGTGCAGGCCGCCAGCAATGTGCTCGGCACCTTGGGCAACCGCAACAATTTCGTCACCAAGAACATAACCTCCAGCGACCAGAACGTCCTCACGGCCGTGGCCAACGCCTCGGCGCAGGACGTGCAGCACACCATTACCGTGAGCCAGGTGGCGAGCAACGCCATCTGGGCCAACACGGGCCATGTGTTCAGCGCCAAAACCGACACCATCACCTCAACGGGCGGGGACTTCAAATACAATTACGCGGGCAGGGATTACACGGTGCATATTCCCAAAAACACCACGCTGGAATCCTTCATGTACATGGTCAACAACGCGGTGGACAATCCCGGCGTGCAAGTGAGCCTCATCCAGACCGGTTCCGGATATGTGTTCCAGATAGCCGGCAAGGACACGGGGGCCGCCAACGATCTCTATGTCTACAGCAATCCCGGGCTTCTCGGGATGGACGCGTCAGGCGCGACCTCCCTGTGGAAGACCAATGCCGCTGTGGACCCGGCGGCGCCAATCGCAAATCCCACATCCTATACCTATGACCTGGTGCTGGAAAACGGCGCCAAGCGCAGCGTCACCATCAGGGGCGATGCCACCAGGGAGCAGTTGGAGGCCGCCATCAACGCGCAGATAAGCGGCTTCGGCTCCGCCGGCGTGGACGGAAGCGGCAATCTTGTGCTGGACGGCGTCAAGTCCGTCAGGCGCAAAGACGGAAGCGGCACCGAAACGCCCCAGGGCGTATTGACCAGAGCCGACACGGACCTGACTTTTGCCAACGGCCATTTGGGCGACGCGCTCAAGGACGGCGATGTGTATACCTTGACGAGGAGTGACGGCACAACCGTCACCTTTTCCTATAGCGGCGGCACCGGCGAACTCACAATAGACGACAACGGCGCTCTGACCGTCGTGACTTCCGCGACAACCAAGGCCGATCTGCTGCATGCCGTTGAAATTGCCACGGGCGTCACGGGTATCATCGACGCCAACAATGATACGGTGCTGAGCCTCGGCGGCGTCCAGGATTTCGCCCAGACCGCGGGCAGCGGCGGCATGGG
>JAISXC010000226.1 GCA_031270875.1 Desulfovibrio sp. | reverse complement strand
ACGGCGCGTGGCCTCAAGCCCGTCCATCAGCGGCATCTGCATATCCATAAAAATCATTTCGTAACGATCCGGCATTTCGCTGAACCGTTCGACCGCTTCCAGGCCGTTTTCCGCGCAGTCAATTTCAACGCCCGTCGGCTCAAGCAGACTCAGAACTATTTCCCGATTGATTTCCACATCTTCGACAAGAAGTATGCGATGCCCCCTGAAGCAATCCCTGGGCACAAGCTCGTCTTCCGCAGGAGGAACCATGCCTCCGCCGAAGGACTGGCTGATGCAGTCGGCGATGGCCGAAGGAAAAAGCGGCTTCGGCAGGAATCCGCTGACGCCCGCCGCCTTCGCCTCTTCTTCGATGCTGCCCCATTCCGCGGCGGAGCCCATGATGATGACGGCGGATTTGCCCGTCGCGCGCTCCCCGATGAGACGCGCAAGTTCCATGCCGTTCATGTCGGGCATTTTCCAGTCAACGAAATGCAGAGTATAGGGGCCGTTCCGCTCAATCATGCGCAGAGCCTCATCCCCGCTCCCCGCGACATCGCAGGCAAAGGCGAGATGTTTCGCAAGGTGTTTGAAATAGTCCTGTGTTTCCGCTTCGCTGTCCACGGCCAGCACACGCACCTCGTTCCATTTGACGCTGTCCGCCGGAGTGCGTTGTTTGCTCACCCCGCGACCGGCCGTTACGGTAAAGGCAAAGGTGGCCCCTTTGCCGGGTTCGGATTCTATCCATATTCCCCCGCCCATCATCTCGATGATACGTTTGGATATGGCAAGCCCGAGACCTGTGCCGCCGAATTTGCGGGATGTGCCCCTGTCCGCCTGTACGAAGGGGTTGAACAGAAGCGCCTGCTGTTCCCCGCTGATGCCTATGCCGGTATCGGTTACGGCGATCCGGATGGTGCAGATCCCGCTGGCCTCGCCTTCCAATTCCGTGGAAAGATATATTGAGCCGGCTTCCGGCGTAAACTTCACCGCGTTGCTCAACAGGTTTGCAATCACCTGCGCGAGTCGCTGATCGTCGCCAATCAGCGTGGCCGGGATATTTTTGTCGATACTTACATAAAATTTCTGATGCTTTTCTTCCACGCGGAAATTGACGACATTCGCCACATCATTGAGCATTTTTTCAAAATTGAATTCCACGGGCGAGAGCGTGAATTTGTTGGCCTCAATTTTCGACATGTCCAGAATATCATTGATGACGCCAAGCAGATGTCTTGAGGCGTCCTCTATCTTGTCCAGACAGTACTGCTTGCGTTCAACGGAAGGGGAATCTTTCGCTATGGCCGTCATGCCGATAACCGCGTTCATGGGCGTGCGCATTTCGTGGCTCATGTGCGAAAGGAAATCCGATTTCGCCGTGTTGGCCCGTTCCGCCGCTTCCCGCGCGTTTTCAATCTCCGTCACGTTGTGAAAAAGCAGCATTGAACCCTCGCCTTCCCCCCCCTCTCCGCTCATGGGCGTAAAATGAACGGCATATTTGCAGGGACCGGCGGAGTTGTTCCAATTCTGAACCGCCGTAAGGCAGACGGGCCTGTTTGCGCGCATCGCTTCCAGCAATTGCTCAAATACTTCGCGGCCCTGTTGCTGATCCACAAAACGGCTGAAAACCTCCTCAAAGGTTCTTCCGGCCAGCTCCACAAAGTCGCGAATTCCGGTGGTTGTCAGAAAAATGTTGGTGCAGTAGGCGAATCTGTGTGACTTGTCCAGAAGAATGATGATATCAGAGCTGTTTTCCAGAAGCAGCTTCATATACCGCTCCCGTTCGCGCTGGGCGAGGAAGCGCGCGGCCTGCTGATTCGCCTTGGCGTTGGCGACGGTTTTTTCCTGTTCAACGGCTTTCCGGAGATGGAGGATTTCCCGCCTTAATCTTTTTTCGTTTTTTTCCAGGCCGGCTATCCGCGACTGCCGATCCGCGGCCAGGGTTTGCAGGCTTTGGACAAACGACGGCAACTCTTCCCTGCGTAAGGTTTCGGGAGACGCCGTCGTCGTCGCATCCAGCTTCGTGTCTTCCATGCCCGAAATCCTTGCGGCTTGTCTCGAAAATGACTGTCAAAGGCGCGGGATGTGTTTATACCATACAGGCGGAGAAGGTATAATTGTGGAAACGGTTGTGGTATGTGCCGTTCTTGTCTCTGACAGGGCAGACTTCTCCCCCGCAATAGCCCAGCATATAAGGAATTCTGCCTGCGGTTGTTTCGGCTATGAGCTTTATTTCGTCCGTCTGGTTCGGGGCCAGCATGGTATACCGGGAAACACACGGGAGTAACAACAGGCCGTTTCTTTTGCGCGACAGTATTTTTTCAAGACTTGCCCCCGTTGTGTCAAGTATGCTTTCCTTGGTGATTGCGCCCAGAGCTATGGTGCCACCTTGCGGCATTTCGCCGCTGCACAGCGCGCTGCCGTCCTCCCTGAGCAGGACGATGCTGAGCGCGACAGGCCCGGAACCGTCCCCGTAGTCCAGCATGAGCGGCATAAGCGGCAAGGCCGCGGCGTCCTCCGAGCGTACTGCAATGCCGAGGTCTCCAAGATAGTTCAGGACCGGCGCTCCGTTCACTTCGCGCAAAATGCATCCGTTTGAGGCGGTAATAAGCCCTTTGCTGTCCCCGATGTTCTGTTTCGGGATGGAGGTCACGACAAATTCCGGCTCCACGGGGCCGTAAACCAAGGCCATGACCAGCGTGTTCGGGCTTGTCTCCTCTCCGTTGCGGAATACGAGGCTTTTCTCATAGCGCATGTCCACGCCGGCAGTCAGCCCCCCCCAAATGGGTATGCCTCCGCAGGCGGAATCAAATGCCCTGAGCATACTGGCTCCGCCGACATCGTTCAGAGTCGGAAAATAGGCGATGATGAACGCGGGATCCCCCGGCAGCCTTCCGCGCGTCCGCGTATAGGCTTCCTCAATTGTTCTCCGGTAATTTCCGGCGGTCAGCGGCCCTGTGACGGCGGTCTCAAATACGCCAGTGTCACTTGTCAGCACGGTGAGGCATAAGCCGTACATGTCAAAATGATTCTGATTCGCGGTGGCCATTGTCGTCATGCCGACGATGTCAAAGGGGAGTTTTTTGCACAGCGCGCCGGCGATTCCTTCTTCAAGAAAATCGGAATGACAGTTCAGAAGGCCGACGGAATTCTTTTCCAACCTCCCCGGATTGATTTGGTCAATCAGCTCTCCGAGCGCCGCGTCAACCTCATCGACTTCTCTGGTAAAGGCGGTATGCATGGCAAGCATTGCATGTCTCCCGGGCAAAGAGTTTTTCGGCAAAAGAAGGCCAGACTGGAAGAAATTAGCACAGACGCCTGCGCGCCACAAGTTCATATTTGCCGGCCGCGCCGAAGCAGTTTGACAATGCAGCGAAACGGACACAAATTGGCAACGCCGGGCTACCCAATGTCTCTCTCGGATATGGATTTTCAAAACGCGGTCTGCGCGTCCGCCGAACAAAGAGGATGAAGCCATGCCCAGAAAAGGTTCCATTGAGGATATGACCGAGGCCTATTACGTCGGGCTTATGAATTCCGCCGGTTATCGTAAAAAAGACCTGAAAAAGCCGGTAATCGGCATTGTGAATTCATGTTCGCGGCGGAACAACGGGCAGACTGCAACCCTGTCCGGAAACTGTTCTGCATGGAAAAGGGACCGAAGATTTTTGGTCCGCTTCTGTGCGGAACAATCAAATTCCTCTGCCGTTTTCCTCCGGCAGAAAGAAATTGCTCTATTTGTGCAGCTTTTCAGCGATCAGTTCGCGGATGATGCTGTTCAGACCCGGCAAGTCAGGCTTGGAAACCTGTCTGTCGGCGCCGGCTCTGGCGCCTTTGACGCGTAGCGCCTCGGTAATCAGGGAAGAAAAGAGAATGACGGGCATATCACTGGTGGCGGGGTTGGCCCGGATTTTTGCGGTAAGTTCATGTCCGTCCATTTCGGGCATTTCAATGTCCGAAATGACCAGGTGTATCCTGTCGGTAACGGGAACACCCTCGGCATGGGCTTTGTCCTGCGCTTCCAGCAGCAATTCCCAAGCCTCGCGCCCGCTTTCCGCCGTGGTCACCGTAAAGCCGGATTTTTCCAGAGAGGAACGCAAAATGGCGCGCAGGGAGCTTGAATCGTCCGCCACAAGCAGGTTGAACTGCCCGGCGTCTTCCACGGGGGTGGAATCCACCTCGATTCTGGACATGTCCAGGGAGCTGTCCATGCTGGCAAGAATTTTTTCCATATCCAGCACGAAAAGCACTCTGTCGTCAATGCGCAGAACACCGGTGATGCTGTCGCGCGAATACGCCCGCACATACCTGTTGGGCTTTTCAATGCGATCCCAGGTCAGCCGGTGGATGCTGCGCACGGCGGAAACCAGAAAAGCCGCCTGGACGCCGCTGAATTCCGTCACAATCACCTTGGCGTTCTCCGTGCCGGC
>JAISXC010000218.1 GCA_031270875.1 Desulfovibrio sp. | reverse complement strand
ACGGCGTCATCCAGACGGCGGACGATTTCGGAGACTTCGTTTTCCATGGTCACGCTGATGGAAGTGCAGTCGCTGAGCGGGCCGAGAACGGATTCCGCGGCGCGCAGCATGGCTGAACCGTAGTCGGCGTAAGAAACGATAATTATGCCTATTTCGGTCGTGTTTTTCTCAATCATGGAAAATCCGTGCCGTTGGCGTGATGCCCGGCAGTTTCAACCCAGCTCAAGATGCCTGTGCTCAAGCGAAACGGGATAATCCGCCTGCCGGAGCGTCTGCGCGACCTCCTCCGTCACAGCCACCGAGCGGTGCCGCCCGCCGGTGCAGCCCAGCGCGACGGCGACACGGTAACGCCCTTCCGCCTCCATCATGGGAAGCATGAAACAAAGCAGATCGTTCAACTTCCTGCAAAATTCCACTGCCTTCTCCGTGGCGAAAACATAGTCGGCGACGGCTTTGTCCTTGCCGCAAAGAGGGCGTAACTCCTCAACAAAATACGGATTGGGAAGAAAACGCAAATCAAAGACAATGTCCGCCTCGCGGGGGACGCCGTATTTGAAGCCAAAAGATATCACGTTGACGCGGACGGCGCGCAATTTGCTGTGATGGCCGCTCCAGCGTTTCTGGATCGCTCTGCGCAGATCATGCACGGAAAATTTTGTTGTATCAATGACTATGTCCGCCAGTTCCCGCAAGGTGGTCAAACTTTCACGCTCAAGCGTGAGCGCGGCCTCCAGGCCCATGCCCTTGCGTTCCAGCGGATGCGGCCTGCGCGTTGTGGCATAGCGACGGATAATTTCTTGCGTCCGCGCCTCCAGAAAAATCAGCCAGGGCCGGATGCCCCGCTCGCTCAAAACGGACAAGGCTTCGTTTATCTCACCGGGAAAATTGCTTTGCCGCATGTCCATACCCAAAGCAATGCCCTTGAAATGCGACATGGGATGGAGCTTCATCATGTTCGCCATTTCAGGGGCGAGGTTGGCCGGCAAACCATCCACGGTAAAATAATTCAAATCCTCAAAGACTTGCAGGGCAGTGCTTTTGCCGGCCCCTGAGAGGCCGGTGACAATGCACACCTGCACCCCCGTCTGTCCCGGGAATGCCTCCTGGCCGCAATCGCCGGGATTTTCAGAGCGGGAAGAGCCGGATGAAGCTTCCATACAGCCGCGGCGTCTACAGCACAGGATCAATCAGGGCGTATCCCCCCGCCCGCCTGCGGTAGACAACATTGACGCGGCTGCTTTCCGCGTTGAAAAAAACAAAAAATTCGCTGCCTATCGCATCAAGCTGCATGATGGCTTCGTCCACGTGCATGGGTTTGGAGGCAAAACGGTCAGTGCCCTGGACGGATGCTCCTTCTTCCGCCTGCGCGTCAGGATTCCAGGTAAAGACGTCAATGTCGGCCCTGGCGGTTTTGCGCCTCTGTTCCTTGACGCGCGAAACCTGACGTTTGATTTGGGATTCCACCTTGTCGGAGACCAAATCTATGGCCGCATACATGTCGTTGCTCTGCTCTGAGGCGTTGATGTGCAGCCCCTCGCCGGTAACCGTCACTTCACAGCGATGACGGAATTTGTCCACTATGAGAACGACGCTCATTTCAAGACCCGAGGATTTTCCAAAAAAACGCTCCACCTTTTCCATGCGGCGGCGGGCATATTTTTTGAGATGTTCGGACGGCTCGAAATTTTTAAACGCAAAAGAAATGTTCATAAGGTTCTCCTCAAAGATTTCCTGCTTTTCAAAAATGTTTCTTGCGTTTTGACGAGGACGGGATATCAAGCGCTGTCCTGTATTTCGCCACGGTACGGCGGGCGATATTCACCTGAAGAGCCTCCTTGAGCATATCGGCGAGCCGCTCGTCGCTCAGGGGCGTACAGGGATTTTCTTCCGAAATAAAATTTTTTATCAGAGCCTTTACGCTTTCGGAGGCGACATGATTGCCGTCTTCCAGTTCAAGGCCGCTGTTAAAGAAAAATTTCAATTCAAACATGCCGTGAGGCGTCGCCACATATTTGTTTGTGGTTATGCGGCTGATTGTGGACTCGTGCATGTCAATGTCGTCGGCAATGTCTTTAAGTATCAACGGAACAAGCTTTGTGACGCCATTTTCAAAAAATTCCCGCTGATGACGGACAATGCTCTCCATAACTTTGTAAAGCGTGCGTTGCCTTTGTTGAAGACTTTTAATCAGCCACGAGGCAGCGCGTATTTTTTCGTTACAGTATTCCTTTTCCCTTTCCGAGGAATAGTTGATTTTTACCTCGCACAGCGGGGAGAGGTGCAACTGCGGCAAATCTTCGTCATTCAGCAGAATTACAAATTCATCATCAATCTTGTAAATGTATACATCAGGGCTTATATACATGGGGTCGCCGCTGCCAAAACTCGCTCCCGGCAGGGGATCAAGGCTTTGTATAATGTTCAGGTACTCTTTCAAATCCTCGAAATCCATCCTGAACTTCCGCAAAAGCGGCTTGTAGCGCCTGGCTTCCAGATCCTCCAAATGGGATTGGACAAGTTCAACGAGAACAGGGTCACGGTCATAGCCGAGATTTCTGATCTGGATCAGCAGACATTCTTTCGCGTCATGCGCTGCGACGCCAACCGGATCAAACAGCTGAACGCGCTCCAGCACCCAGTGCGCTTCCTCAACCGTCGAGGATGCCAGTTCGGCAATTTCTTTGAGGGTGGCCTGCAAATATCCGGAAGAGGAAAGATTGCCTATAATCGCCTCGCCGATGTCTTTCTGAGCCTCGTTCATGGCGGAAAGACGCAGTTGCCAAAGCAGATGGCTTTCCAGCGTCGGTTTTGCGGCATATCGGGCTTCAAGAGGGGCAATGTCGTCAGGAAGTTCCGTCTCATGCCTCTGGGAAAGACGGGGGGTGCTCGCAAATTCGCCGAGGTAGTCCTCCCAGTCGGCGTTGCGGTTCAATTCTCTGTCATAAGCGTCGTCGTCCGCGCTGTCACGGTGGAGATCATCGACGGTTTCACCATCAATGCCGTCTTCTGTCGAGCCTTCTTCCAGAAAGGGGTTTTCCTGGAGCTCCTGCTGCACTGTCTCCAGAAGCTCCAGCCGGGAAAGCTGCAGCAGCCTGATGGCCTGCTGCAGCTGCGGCGTCATGAAAAGCTGCTGATTGAGTTTCAGTTGCTGACGGAGTTCCAGTGCCATACTGATTTTGTTGCGGCAACGACGCCCGCAAGCGGCACATCGTATTCGCGGCGGAAGCCAGTTTTAGGGATTGTCTTCAAAGATTGTGCCATATTTTAAAAATTATGCAATGGCTGATCGTTACCGTAATTTTTTATTGAGAAGCTCATTGACCAGAGAGGGATTGGCTTTGCCTTTTGTAGCCCGCATGACCTGCCCTACAAAGAAACTGAGCAATTTTGTCTTGCCGCCCCTGAAGGCTGACGCCTCGGCCGGATTTTCGGCTATGGCCGCGTCCACGACTTCCTCCAGCGCGGCGGCGTCGGAAATCTGCCCAATTCCTTTTTCCGCAATGTAGGTTTCCGGCATACAACCGCTGCTGAAAAGATCGCCGAAAATATCATTGGCGATCCTGGCGCTTATGATTCCCTTGTCCACAAGTCGCACAAGCTCCGCCAGCGCCTCCGGCTTCATAGCCCAGCATGAGGGGGCAATGGGGATAGCGCGCGCATGGCACTCGCGCAACAAAGGACCGATCATGTAGTTGGCCACCTTCCGCGCTTCGGACCTGGCCGCGGCTTTTTCGAAAAAATCGGCTATGCCGGTATGCTGCACCAGTATTTCAATATCCGTTTCCGGTAGCCCGGTCATGCTTCTGAAACGGGCAAGCCGATCCTTGGGCAGTTCCGGCAGTCCGGCTTTCCATGCGGCAAGGTCTTCCTCCGCTATTTCCACGGGCAGAAGATCCGGCTCCGGAAAATAACGGTAGTCATGAGCATCTTCTTTGTCGCGCATGGCGTGGGTAACATTCATGACCGCGTCATAGAGGCGCGTCTCCTGCCGCACGATATCGCCGTCGTCAAGAACATCCTGCTGGCGCGCTATTTCGTACTCTATGGCACGCTGAACGTTCCTGAAGGAATTAAGGTTCTTCAGTTCCGTCCGCGTGCCCAGAACAGAAGATCCCGCTGTGCGCAGGGAAACATTGGCATCGCAGCGAAAGCTGCCTTCCTCCATATTGCCGTCGCATACTCCCAAATAGGTCACAATGCCGTAAAGCGTTTTCAAATACGCCGCCGCCTCGGCAGGAGAACGCATGTCAGGTTCGGAAACAATTTCCACAAGAGGAGTGCCGGCCCTATTCAGATCAACATGACTGACATTTTCATTTTGGGCGTGTATATTTTTGCCCGCATCGTTCTCCAAGTGGATGCGGGCAATGCCGACGGTTTTTTCTGCGCCCTCCCCCCGGATACGTAAAAATCCGTGTTCACAGATTGGCAGATCATACTGGGAGATCTGGTAGCCTGCCGGGAGATCCGGATAAAAATAATTTTTACGGGCAAAAACCGAGCGGAGATTCACCGTGCAGTCTGTCGCAAGCCCCACCAGCGCGGCGTAACGGACGGCCTCGCGATTGATTGTCGGCAATGCTCCGGGCATGCCCAGACATACCTCACAAACATTTGTATTCGGCGGACATCCGAATGCCGTCGGACATGAACAAAAAAGTTTGGAGGCCGTGGCAAGCTGAACATGCACTTCCAGGCCGATAACGGCTTCATAGCGGGCCATAATTATCCGTCCTCCCGTCGCCGGGGGGTCTGTTACCCGGGATCTCTCCACAACGGCCGAAGTTCAGGGCCATCCGTCGTGGTCTTCGGGGTTTTCCGAATACAGACGCTAATTTTTGTTGCGGGATGCGCCGCGGCTGAAAGCGGCGTCAAAATACTTGCCTATTCCGTATTCACTGCGGCGGACAAAAAGCCGCGGCTCAGGACCTGTGATCTGCATCTCGCGGTTTTTCGCCTGCACATCCAGCGCAATGCGCATTTCCTTGGTGCATCCGGTTGAGTATGTGGAATCCATCCCCTGCCATGAAGTTGGAACCCTCAAGTTGAGCAAGGCGAAACTTTCCTCAATGTCCTCCATTGTCTGGAAGCGCCAGATATCTATATACCCGCTGCGCTGCACCCGCTCCCACATAAACATGAGGTCATCGCCGTCCATCCCCTCCACAAAATGCTCCGCAGGATTGATTATGTACGTATTATCCATTTTTTTTCTCAAATTGTCCACAAAGACGCGGGCCAGGGAAATTGCCGTGGCCGTCTGGCCAGGGATGCTGCCGATAATGCAACTGTAAAACATTATGGATTGTGAATTCAGACGAGCTTTACGCATTTTTTCAATAATGGCGTCAGATTGCGTTATTATGTCGTTTTCATTGAATTTACGCGCTATGTCCGCATGTTCGCGAAGCCGAACATGAAAACCTCCCCCATCATGCCAGTAGCATATGATGTCCCTGGTAAATTCATGGCTCGTCCCAAGCAGAATGTCCGCCTCCTTCCAGGCTCTGGAAAACGTGACGGAAACGCGGGTAAGATTCAGACGTTCCGTATGCAGCATGGCAAACGTGGCGTCAGAGCAGGGCAGATAAGCCTGGGCCTCTTCCGGATGGAGCATAAAGGCCATCCGTTCCGGGCTGGCGATAAATTCAGGATTCATTTTCCAGGCCAGATTGTTATCCATCATCATGCTGTAGAGCCAGGCGTCAAAATACACGTCCTCGCCCAAACGGATATCCGCCGCGCGGAGAGGGGGGTGAAATTTTTTTTCATCGGGCCTTGCCGGTCGTCAAGCCGTGGTATTCAGAGATATAAAGCCGCGCGAATGCAAGCGCTCCAGAAAAGAGGTTTCCCTACCCATCAGGCGCACGGCGCCGGGCAAACCGGCCACCTGGAGCAGATCCCCGATCCGCAGGGCATGTCCTTCCTGCCCGTCCGCGGTAATGCAACACTGCGTGGAACCCCGCAGTATGCGTATGGCAAAAACAGCGCTCCCGTGAAAGACAATAGGAGGCGCGGTGTGCAGAAAAGGACAGACCGGCGTCAGAATAAAAGCGTCGAAATCAGGCTGGATCAAAGGGCCTCCGGCCGAAACGCAGTACCCGGAACTGCCCAGAGGCGTGGACAAAACAAGTCCGTCGCCGCGAAATCCCCCCACTCTCTGCCCGTTGACGGAAATGTCCACGCTTATCAGACGCGCCAACTCGCCATGGCTCAACACCACATCGTTTACAGCCACGCCGCCGGCCTCAGCGTTGCCCGAACGCACGACAGACCACCGCAGAGCCATGTGGGAGCGGACAGTCTCATTCCCTTCAAGGCAGGCTTTTATATGCGATCGGCAGTTTTCAGGCTGAACATCCGTCAGAAAGCCGACCCGGCCAAAATTGACGCCCAGCAGAGGCACGGTCAGGCCGATCAGGCGCCGTGCCACACTGAGCATGGTTCCGTCGCCGCCGAGCACAATTACCAAAAACAAATCAGGCGCGTAATAGAGTTCGCTGTCGGAACCGGCAACGATCATCTCGGCGGCATGCCCCCGGCAACGCAGCCACGAAAGCAAATCGCCGGCGCAGGAGAAGGCCCGTTCATGACCGGCTTTGCAAACGAGAAGTACACGGCGCGAAGTTTTTGTCATGGCCCTGGACATCCAGTGATTACGGAATAAACCTGCGGGGGCGCGAAATGTCCGGCACGCGGCGAATCATCAGAATTGTCCGGAAGAGGCAATCAGGGAAAAATTATTGTCTCTCCACGTCAGCGAGGCTTTTCCGCCTTTTCTCAATGCCCCGAACAATACCTCGCCGGCCAGACGATCCTCCAGTTCATCGCGCAGAAGACGGCGTAAAGGACGCGCGCCCATGGCAGCGTCAAATCCTCTCAAAGCCAGATTCTCTTTGGCCTTGCCCGTCACGGACAACCGCACCTTGCGCCCCGCAAGCCTCCCGCGCAATTCGCCGAGGAATTTTTCAACAATGCGCAACATCATCTCCCGAGTGATGCTTTTGAACGGCACAAGCGCATCCAACCGGTTGCGGAATTCCGGCGAAAAAGTATTTTCCACAACGCTCAGCGCCTTGCGCGCCGCATCCCCCGGGCCTGATTCCCCGAATCCTATGCTGGCTTTCGACATTTCAAAAGCGCCGGCATTGGATGTCATGATCAGAATAACATGGGAAAAGTCCGTCTTCCGGCCGGAAGCGTCCGTAAGAGTGGCATAGTCCATAACCTGCAGGAGCACATTAAAAATATCCGGATGGGCCTTTTCCAGCTCGTCCAGCAACACCACGGAATGAGGGGCCTTGCGCACGGCCTCCGTCAAAAGCCCGCCCTCGCCGAAACCGACATAGCCGGGCGGCGCGCCGATAAGCCTCGCCACCGAGTGCTTTTCCATATATTCGCTCATGTCGTAGCGCAAAAACTCAACACCCAGAAGACGCGCCAGACTGCGGGCCACTTCCGTTTTCCCCACGCCCGTCGGCCCGTAAAACAGGAAATTCCCCGCCGGACGACGCTCCTCGCCAAGTCCCGCGCGGGAGCGCAGAATAGCGCGTACGGTGAGATCTATGGCCTCGTCCTGCCCAAAGACAAGATTCTTCAGATCTCTCTCCAGTGCCGCCAGACGCACCCGCTCCTTGCCTGACACGGATCGCAGGGGAATGCCCGCCATACGGGCCACAACACGTTCAACGTCCGCCAGGGAGACGGCTGCGGGGGGTCTGTCGCCGTCCGCATTTTGCGGAAATTTTTTCATCTGCCGGAGACGCACGGCGGCGCCCGCCTCATCCATCACGTCTATGCCTTTATCCGGCAACAATCGGTCCCGTATGTGCCGCGCGGAAAGATCCACAATGGA
>JAISXC010000167.1 GCA_031270875.1 Desulfovibrio sp. | reverse complement strand
GCCGTCATGCCGCCCCGCGAAGCGGACTGCCTGTTGGTTCTTCCGGGTACGGTGCTTCTGTTCGATCATGTCTACAACCGGCTGTGCCGCATCAGGCTCGGCGCCTTTTCAAAGGGAGTCGGGGTCACGTCCGCGGCTCGGGCCGCCCGTCACGGTCACGACGGACAGGGGGAAACAGTGTCGGATCCGGATGAGGCCGGCTACAAGGACCACGTTGTCCGCATCAAGGAAATGCTGCGCCGGGGAGAGGCCATACAGGTCGTGCCCTCGGTGCGGTTTTCCACGGCTTTTTTCGGCGACTCTTTTACATTGTACCGGCGCATGCGCCGGTGCAATGCCTCGCCCTACATGTTTTACATGCGTTTTCCCGGCTTGACGCTTTTGGGATCCTCCCCGGAAATCATGGTGCGCTGCGTTGAAGGGCAATTGCAGCTTTCGCCCATAGCCGGAACACGCCGGCGCGGCAAGGACGACATGGAGGACGCGCTGTTGGCCGCCGAACTGCGCGAAGACCCCAAAGAACGCTCGGAGCACGTAATGTTGGTCGATTTGGGGCGGAATGATCTTGGCCGCGTCGCGCGCCCCGGCAGCGTAAATCTTGAGCGTTATATGGAAGTGGAGCGGTTCTCCCACGTCATGCATCTGACAAGCCGCGTGACCGCGCGTCTGGCTGAGGGACTTGACGCTCTGGATGTGCTTGCCGCCACGTTTCCCGCGGGTACCGTGTCCGGCGCGCCAAAAGTTCGCGCCATGGAAATCATACGCGAACTGGAAGGACGGCCGCGCGGCCCGTACGCAGGCTGCATCGGCTGGATCGGGCTTGACGGGGAAAGCGTCAATCTGGACATGGGCATCACCATACGCAGCATGTGGGTGCGCGGGGACGAACTTTTCTGGCAGGCCGGCGGCGGCATAGTTCACGATTCCGACCCGGATCTGGAGTGGAAAGAAGTGTGCGACAAATCAGCCATCATGCGCATGGCCGTTCATGCGGAGGACGAAGAGTATGTTCCTGATAATCGATAATTACGACTCGTTTACCTATAATCTGGTGCAGGCCTTTCAAGCCCTGGGCAAGGAATCGCTGGTGCTGCGCAATGATGATCCCGCCTTGCTGGACATGGCGAAAGATCCCGATTTGTCCATGGCGTGCATTTCACCGGGGCCGAGTCATCCGGGCAACGCGGGGCTGTGCCTTGAGTTTCTCCGGCTTCTTCCTCCCCACATCCCGCTGCTCGGCGTCTGTCTCGGCCATCAGGTGCTGGGTCTTTTCGCCGGGGCGAGGGTGGACGTGGCGCCCTGCATCATGCACGGCAAACAGAGCGAAATAGTGCATGACGGAACCGGGCTCTTCGCCGGCCTGCCCAATCCCATGACGGTGGGGCGTTATCATTCCCTTGTGGTCTATGCCGATGAGGAAAGGCCTGATTCCCTGTTCACCGTGACGGCCAGGGGCCCGGAAGGGGAGGTAATGGCCTTGCGGTACAACGACCGGCCTTGGGTCGGGGTGCAGTTTCACCCGGAATCCGTGCTCACGCCTGAAGGGATGCGTCTGTTGGAAAATTTCCCCCAGAATGTGCGCGGCGCATCGGATGACGTGGCCGATTTGGGCGCCATTCTGGAACGCCTTGCCGTAAAGGAGGATCTTACGGCGGAGATGGCCGCGACGGCCTTTGCCTCGCTGATGGACGGCAGAATGACGGACGCGCAGGCCGGGAGTTTTCTCATGGGCCTGCGCATGAAGGGGGAAAGCGCTCTGGAGCTCGCCCACGCCACGCGAGCGGCTCTTTCGCGCGCCGTCAGGGTGGAGGGCATCGCCGGCCCAAGTATTGACATTGTCGGAACCGGCGGTGACAAACGTTACTCGTTCAATTGCTCCACAGCCACATCCCTGACTCTGGCCGGCATGGGCTACAAGGTGATAAAACACGGGAACAGGGCCGTATCGTCCAAATGCGGCAGCGCGGACGCTCTGGAGGCGCTGGGCATACCTTTGGACAATGACGTGTCGTCCATCGCCAAAATGGTGGAGCAGCGCAATTTCGCTTTCCTGTTCGCGCCGCATTTTCATCCCGCCTTTAAAAATATCGGTTCGTTGCGCAGGGAACTCGGCATTCGCACTCTTTTCAACATCTTGGGCCCCATGATCAATCCGGCGCGGCCAAGCCATCTTCTGATGGGTGTCGCGAAACCGGAGCTGGTGCCCCTGATAACGCAGACTCTGGCTCAATCGCCGCTGTACCGCGCGGCCGTGGTGTGCGGCGCGGGAGATTATGATGAGGTGACGCCCATCGGTCCGGCCGTCATAATGCTTCTGCACAACGGCGCGGCAACGCCGCTGGAACTGAATCCGGCGGAGTACGGAATCGGGCCGTGCGCGCCGGAGGAACTGGCGGTAAAAAGTAAGGAAGAGGCGGTGGCCGTGTTGAAAGACATCCTTAACGGCGACGGGCCTCAACCGATGCGTGAAATGGTGATGCTCAATGTCGGGCTGGGTCTCTACCTCCTGGAGGTCAGCCCCAATATGGCCCTGTGCATGGCGAAGGCGCGGGAAGCAGTTGCCGCCGGCCTCGGCAGGAAGGTTCTGTATGCGGCTTGAACGATTTTACGCCGCGAAGGCCGGTGAGATCGCTTTTCTCAGGACCGCAGCCGGGCAGGGCGGGCTGCCGGAAATTTTCGCCGGACAGCGTCCGGATTTCGCAAAGGCTCTACGGACGCCGTCATTCGGCGTTCCCCTGTCCATCGTGGCCGAATACAAACGCGCCTCTCCTTCGCGGGGTCTTGTCTGCGACACTGTTTCCGCGGAGGAGGCCGCGCTTCAATACGCGCAATCGGGCGCGCGGGCCGTGTCCATTCTTACGGAAGAAACCTATTTTCAGGGAAATATGGATTTTCTGGCGCGGGCGGCGCGCGCCCTGGGCGCGCTTGCGGAACCTTTGCCCCTGCTGCGCAAGGATTTTATTTTTGACCCCCTGCAGGTGCGGGCGACAGCCGCCGGCCCGGCCTCGGCCCTGTTGCTTGTCGTAAAGATGGCGCCTGACGCCCGCGTATTGCGGCAACTGCGGGAAGACACCGAAAGATTCGGCATGCAGGCGGTGGTGGAGGTTTTCGATGCCGGGGACGTGCGTCTTGCCAGGGAAAGCGGAGCCAGGATTATTCAGGTGAATGCCAGAAACCTTGACACGCTTGAGGTGGATCGCTCCGTCTGTTGCCGCATCGCGAAATCGTTTCCGC
Source organism: Desulfovibrio sp. (assembly GCA_031270875.1). Next base: position 564 of record JAISXC010000167.1, on the reverse strand, counting down.
CGGAAAAGGGTGAACTGTGGGTGGCCGCCAGCGGCATCAGCCGCCCGGAACATCTCGCGCGGATTGCGGCGGCGGGCTTTCACGCGGCGCTTGTGGGCTCGGCCTTGATGGCGCGGGGGCAGCCCGGGCTCGCCCTGAAGGCGTTATTGCAAAACGGGGGGAATAAGTCATGCTTGTAAAGATTTGCGGCCTGACCCGTCAGGAGGATGTGAGCGCCGCGTCACGGTTTGGAGCGGATTTGTGCGGTTTTGTCTTTCACCCGAGAAGTCCGCGCTATATAGCGCCGGAGCGCGCTGGGCGGCTGCGGAGCGGGACAATGCGGCGCGTCGGCATTTTTGTGGAACAGCGGGCTGAGGAAATTCTGCGCGCGATGGACGCGGCGCGCCTGGATTTTGCCCAGCTTCACGGCGGACAGAGCGCGGAGTGCGCCCATGCGGTCGGTCGGTCAAAAATTATCCGCGTCATCTGGCCTGATCGCCATTACCACAGAGCCTTGCTGCATAATGAACTGCAAAAATTCGCCCCCTCCTGCGCCATGTACCTGCTTGATGCCGGATTTTCCGG
>JAISXC010000128.1 GCA_031270875.1 Desulfovibrio sp. | reverse complement strand
GCGAACGCCTCTTTTCCGTCGGCAAGACCGGAGGAAGCGAGAAGGCTTTCTCCGGTGGATGTCACCGCCTGGAGCACAAAGCCGTCGTCGATTTCAGTCATCAGAACATCCGACCCTTCGGGCGAGGAAGGCCCCCCGCCCACCCAGTGGCAGAAACAGGTATTGCAGCCGCTGGAGCAGGTTATGGTGACAACCGCGAGGTGCTCCCTTTTCGCTTTATAATAGGGATCAGCAAACGGCCCCCTGAGAAAGGGACGGTCAAGCACGGCAAAACCCCGCGCGTCGCAGGGGCGGCAGGCAAAGATCAGGGTGCGGTGCGCCTGTGGCGTGCCGTCAAGGCGCAGGGCGACATCTTCCGGCCTGTCCGGATTTTTGGATTTTTTGTAGACAAGCAGGGGTTCACACTGGGGCAGCACGGCATTCTTGGGCGGCACCGCGGCTTTTTCCAGAATAACGGGCATGCCTTCACGCCAGCTCTCAAACACCACGGAATGTTTTCCGGCGGGCTTGGCAACCGGCACCAGAATCCGGCTGTCTTGGGAGAGACGGGCAAGAAGGGCGGGGAGGCCGTCGGATGCGGCAAAGCGTATGGCGCTCATTTCCATTCTCTCTCGCGGATATTCTGTTCTTCCATTTCATAACCCAACAGCGGCGGCACTGCGACAGGGTCAAGGCCGGGCTTGTAATTGTTAAAGAGTTCTCCAACCGTGCGGGCTATCTGCTGCCGCATGGCCAGAATGGGAATGCCCACCGGGCAAGCCCGCTGGCATTCGCCGCAGCCGGTACACCGTCCGGCCAGATGCAGAGCATGTATCGTCTGGAAGAAAAGTTTCTGCGTGACGTCAGCCTCCTGTGTCATCCAGTGCGGATCACGGGAGTCTGAAACGCAGTAATCCCGGCATACGCACATGGGGCAGGCGTTGCGGCAGGCATAACAGCGCAGGCAACGCTCCATCTGGGCGCTCCAGAAGGCCCTGCGCTCCTCAAGGCTCATGGCGTCAAGCATACCCAGTTCCGGCGGCACAGGCACGCCGGCGTGAATTTCGGGCGCGCCGCCGATGGCCACATCGGCAAGGGCGGCCGCGGGGCTTGTGCAACCCCGGCATTTGCTCTGCGCATACTCAGCCATGTCGAAGCTGTGTTCCCTGCCGTCCACCGTTATGGCGACGCGCGCCTCATCGCGGACAATGCGGTCAACAACGGTATATCGGCCCAGTTTCTCGTTGACGCGCGCCATGTCCAGCGTGCCTTCGCAGGGCAGGGAGAATATGGTCACGTCCTCGCGGGCGATGAGGTTTTCCTGCAGAAGTTCCACCACAGAGCGGGCGTCGCAGCCCTTGACGACGATTCCGGTTTTTCTGCCCTTGAAGCGCGGCAGGTATACCGCCGGATTGGCGACATTCAGCGGCCCCCAGACAAGTTCGTCAACGTCTTCGGTTTTTCGCATGAAAAGCGGCGTGGTGTGGGCGTCGTCATAGCCTTGCCGCCAGCCTATCACACACTCCAGGGCGGGCAATTTTTCTTTTATGGCCTGTTTCAGGCTGTCCAGAGGCGCATTTTTTCCGGTTCCCAGAGTTCTCAGGGGCGGCGGCAGGGCCGTATCGGCGACCTTCGGCAGGGTTCTGGCGTCCTCAAAGCGGGGCGCTTTCCCAAGCGTATGTATGCGGCTGGTGAAGGAGGCGACAACCTGTTGCCATCGCTGTCCCTCGGAAGCGGAAACCCAGGTGTATTCAAAACGCGCGTCATCTATGCCGAGTACCGGCAGAAAACGCTTGAGCACTTCCAGACGGCGGCGGGCATAGAAATTTCCCGCCGAGTAGTGGCAATCCCGCGGATGGCAGCCGGAAACCAGTACGCCGTCAGCCCCGCTCAGCAGGGCTTTGACGACAAAAAGCGGATCAACGCGTCCGGAGCAGGGGACGCGGATAATCCGCAGATCGGTGGGTTGCTCGGCACGGGCCACACCGGCTGTATCCGCGCCGCCATAGGAACACCAGTTGCAAAGAAAACCCACAATCCGCAGTTCGTTACCTTCCGTCACCGGCATAGCGCGTTCACCTCCGCAAGAATCTGATTGTCAGTGGAGTGGGAAAGCTGGACGGCTCCCTGCGGGCAGGTGGATGTGCACAGGCCGCAGCCCTGACAGACAGTTTCGATTATCCGGGCCTTTTTTTCGCCGCGAATCTCGGTTTCAGCTATGGCTCCGAAAGGACAGCAACGTATGCATTTGCCGCAGCCGACGCAACGCCGTATGTCCACCTGGGCCGTCTGCGGATCATTTTCCAGTTTGTCGCGGGCAAAGAGGGCCAGCACCTTGGCCGCCGCCGCCGACCCCTGGGCGACCGAAGCGGGAATGTCCTTCGCCCCCTGGCAGACGCCGGCCAGAAAAACGCCGGCGGTATTGGTTTCAACAGGTTTCAGCTTGACATGGCTTTCCATGAAAAAGCCGTATTTGTCATAGGAGATGCGCAATTTTTCCGCCAGAGAGGGCGCGCCCTTCGCGGCCTCTATGCCGACGGCCAGCACAACCATGTCCGCTTTGATCTCAACGGGGCGGCCCAAGAGCGTATCCGCCCCCATCACCACGTATTGTCCCAGCCCGTCCGGGTAAACGGCGGAAACTCGCCCGCGTATGTATTCCACGTCGTATTCCTCAACGGCGCGGCGGGAGAATTCGTCGTACATCTTTCCCGGGGTCCGGATATCCATGTAAAAAACGTAGGAATGCGACAGGGGCAGATGGTCTTTTGTTAGTATGGCCTGCTTGGCCGTATACATGCAGCAGAATCCCGAACAGTAGGGCCGCCCGATGGAATTGTCGCGCGAGCCCACACACTGGATGAAAACCACGGTTTGCGGCTCCCTGCCGTCGGAAGGGCGCACAATGTGCCCTCCCGTGGGACCGGAGGCCGAGAGCAGGCGTTCATACTGCAAGGAAGTGATCACGTCCGGGTATATGCCGCCGCCGTATTCCCGATAGATCGTCCAGTCCATGAGATCGTAGCCCGTCGCCGCGATAATGCAGCCGACCTCTTCCGTGACGATGCTTTCCCGCATGGCGTAATCGACAGCGCCGGAGGGACAGACTTTCGCGCAGACGCCGCATTTTCCTTTGACAAACTGACGGCAGTGCCGGGCGTCGATGACGGCTTTTTTGGGAATGGCCTGCGGAAACGGGATATTGATGGCCGTTGTCGTGCCGGTGAATTCATTGAAGGCGTCCGGGGTTTTCTTGCCGGGGCATTTTTCGCTGCACACACCGCAGCCCGTGCATTTTTCCCAGTCCACGTATGTGGCCCGCCTGCGCACCTTCACGGAAAAATTGCCCACATAGCCGGAAACCTCCTCAATCTCGGAATAGGCATGCAGGGTTATGTTGGGGTGCTGGGCGACGTCCACCATCTTGGGACCAAGAATGCATGCCGAACAGTCCACCGTCGGAAATGTTTTGTCCAGCTTTGCCATTTTGCCGCCGATGGTGGATTCCCGTTCGACCAGAACAACCGGCACGCCGCCTTCCGCGCAGTCCAGCGCCGCCTGGATGCCCGCCACGCCGCCGCCCACAATGAGCACCTTTTTGGTGATGTCGAAGGTTTTGGCCGT
>JAISXC010000250.1 GCA_031270875.1 Desulfovibrio sp. | reverse complement strand
ACGAACTTGATGTGCAGCGGCTCCGGCAGCACCGGATGCTGGGGGCCAAAGGGGATGACGGTGGTGCGGTTCATTGCTGTCCTCCTTTGGGGTCTTTCGGGGATGCTTCCCCGGAAGCTCGCTTGACTGTCGTCATGGTGAAATACGGCCCGCGGGTGACATCTCCCTCCAGATACATGGCGCCCTGATAGTCCAGCGGCAACCCCTCAAAACGCACGCCGAACTGATCCTGCGTTTCGTTTTCAATCAGCAGCGCGCAGAAGTAGACGGAACTGATGCTGGGGATGCGCTGGTCTTTGTCCATATCCATGCGCAGATGCGTCATGCGGGGATGGGGAAAGAGGTCACAGGCGTGCCGCAGGTCTGTCAAGGTCAGATTTTCGTCAAAATGGTAATACAGACGAAGGGTGCGTTCATCCAGCACGGTCTGCGACATGGTCACAAAGCGGTATTTCGCTTCAGCCAGACGCCGCACCTCGCTGAGTAAAGTTTCAGGCGTAACGGACGTAGCTTCAAAAAACATGGTTTCATCCTTTTTGCCGGGATCAACCCGCGTTTTTCAGTTTTCAGGCGCTGCTTTCGCCAAAGGTTGCCGTCGTTCCTGCCGCATCCGTGTCGCCGGGCATCAGAGCCGGTTCCGGCGCCGGGCCCATGCCCATTTTCGCCCTGAGCACGCCCAGCGCTGTCACAACCCCGTCAATGATGGCCTCAGGCTTGGGAGGACAGCCCGGCACAAAAACATCCACCGGAATGACGTTGTGCGCCCCGTTCAGGATGTTATAGCTGTCCTTGAAAACGCCGCCGGAAAGATTGCACGCGCCGATGGAAACAACGGCTTTCGGACCGGGCATCTGGTCATACAGTTGTTTGAGCACGCGCCGGTTGCGGTGATTTACCGTGCCCGTGACCAGAAGCACATCGGCATGTTTCGGATTGCCGGTATTGACGACACCAAAACGCTCCACATCGTAAAGAGGGGTCAGACAGGCCAGCACTTCGATATCGCAGCCGTTACAGGAGCCGCAGTCAAAATGAATAATCCACGGGGACAAGAGCCGGCTTTTTTTGATCATGCTTTCGACGAATCTCATGGCGCGGCCTCCTTATGCCACATACAGCCATAAAAGATTTACCAGGGCGAAGCCCATGCCGACCAGCAGAGACTGCTTCTGCACCATCCACTGCCATGTCAGGCGGGCGGTGATGTTGTCGATGAGAATTTCCGTAAACAGGGACGCCGCGACCAGAATGCACATGCCGATGATGCTGGTGTGCCAGAACATGGCGCAGAGTCCGAGAATCAACACCAGGTCAAGCCAGTGTCCGATTTCAATCAGCGCAAGATACGGTCCCGAGTATTCCGTCTGCACCCCGCGAACCAGCTCCTGATGCCCGTGATGCCCGGCGGATATGTCAAAGGGCGATTTACGCAGTTTGATGGTGAGGGCATAGCCCAGAGCCAGAAAAAGCAGGGGCATTTTCAGCAGAAGGGGCGATTCCAGCCTGAATACGTCTGAGATCATGAAGGAGCCTGTGCACATGGCAAAACCGACGAAAACCAGAATCAAAATAGGTTCATAGGCGAGCATCAGCAGCAATTCGCGCTGTGCGCCCACCTGACTGTAGGGCGACGGCACACAGATGGCCCCCACCACCTGAAAAACAGCGCCTATGGTGAGCACAAAGAAGAGAAGCAGCAGATCCCCCCCCATAAAAAAGATAAACAGGGCGAATGCCGAGGCGATCAAGTACACATAGGCGCTGAAGACCAGCCAGGCATTGGTGACTTTGGGTTCCTTGCCGAGAAGTTTGAGTATATCGTAGAAGGGCTGAAGGAGCGGCGGCCCCACGCGGGACTGCAGACGCGCCGTAAGGCGGCGGTCCACGCCGCTCAGCAGACCACCAGCAAAGGGAGCCAGGATCAAACCGCCGAGTGCGCTGAGTATGGAGAGCATCACAACAGACCTCCTACCAGGACAATCAGAAAAGCCGTGGAAATAACGTCAATGCCGCGGGTTATTTTTTCCTCGCCGAAATACTGCGTCAGATAGTAGTTGGAAACGCGCGGCGGCTCGAAGACGTTCATGGGTCCGTTAAAACCCACTTCGCCGTTGCGTTTGACCGCAAGTCCGGAAAAATAAGGCAGGCTGTGCGCTTTTTCCGGCACCCGGCGGGTCGCCCGCCAGGCGAACCAGGCCCCCATGGCCAGCAAAACAAACAACAGGTATATCCACGAATACCCCTCCACGCCGGTGAAGTTCGCGCCGGGGATAAAGCCTTCGGCCCTGAGATTGAAGCGGGCATAGACTCCCGAGACGGAGGGCCCGACAAAATCCTTCAGCACCAAGGGAGAAATGAACGAGAACAGCAGTGCCACGCCGCAAAGCGTGCGCAGGGCGAAAATTACCGTGGGGCGATGAATTCCCTTTGTCGGGTATTCGCGCAGGTTGGCGGACGAAATCAGAATGCCCGCCCATCGTGCCCAGAAAAGCACGGTGAAAGCCGAGCCCAGGGCAATGAAAAAAAGGATCGGCGTCATGGCCTGGGTGGCCCGGGCAATGGCCTCAATAGCCATCCACTTGCCTATCAGCATGCCGAAGGGCGGCAGCATCATGGTGAAAATGCCGATGGTCGTTATGGTCGCCGTGCGCGGCATGGCGCTGTACAGACCGCGCATGTCCTCAATATCCCGGGAACCTATCCTTTGCTCAATGCTGCCGACGCACATGAACAAAAGTCCCTTGGACACCGAGTGGTAAACAATAATCATGGTTGCCGCGACCATGGAAGCCGCCGTGTTGATGCCCACACAGGTAATGATCAGGCCAAGGTTGGCAATGGTGGAGTATGCCAGAATTTTCTTCGCATCGCTCTGGCTCACCGCCAGCATACAGGTGCCCACAAACGTAAACGCTCCGAACAGGGCCACTATGGTGGACATTGTGGTCCCGGCGAAAGCCGGGGCCATGCGTAACAGCAAATAGGTGCCCGCCTTGACCATGGTTGCCGAGTGCAGAAGGGCGGAAACCGGCGTCGGCGCGACCATGGCCCCGCACAGCCAGCTCTCGAAGGGAACCTGCGCCGAGTTGGTGAAGGCCGCAAGGCAGAGAAAGGCGAAAGGCATGAGCATCGCCGTGTTCTTGATGTCAAGGGCCGCCATTTTTTGCAGGACAATCTCTGTGGAAAGGGTACCCAGACTCTTCTGGATGAACAGCATGGCGGAGACAAAGGCGAGCCCGCCGAGCACGTTCATCCACAGGGCGCGAAAGGCGTTGGCGTTGGCTGTTTCGGTGCGGTCGTGACTGATCAGGAAGAAAGAGCAAAGGGTGGTCACCTCCCAGAAAAAAAACATCCAGGCGAGATTGTTGCAAAGCACGAGGCCGTTCATGGCGCCCAGGAAACAGAAGATAATGGCAAAAAAGCGCGGCTGGCGGGAGGAGCGCAGGCGCAGATGCTCCTCGTGGATATCCATGTAGCCCAGGCTGTAGATGGTGATAAGGCCGCCCACAACGCAGATGATGATAACCATGATCAGGGAAAGCCCGTCAGGCGCGAATCCGGTGATGGGCGTGGCCTGATCCATGAGCACGCCCTTGAGGTAGACAAGGCCCGCCAGTTGCAGAACCGTCATGCCCATAATCAGGCGGCTGCGCAGATTCCAGCCCAGAAACAATATGTAGGCCAGCAGGATGAAATCAAGAAATGTGAAAGCCGCGTCCAGCGGCAGCCCCAGAAAACTCTCTGCTTCCAGATGAAAAGGGCCGTTGGCCCCAAGACCTATGGCCGCCATCGCCATGACGACCACAGTTGCCGGAACCAGTATCTTTCGCATCGCGCCGTCAGGGACGCAGTAAAGCGTCAAACCTGCAATAAACGGGAGAACAACACAGCAAAAAACGAGAAAATTCAGCATGGCCCACCCACAGAAATATGAGTTGTGAAAAATTTCACCTGCAATACAATCCCGTGTAACAGAAAAAGAAAATACTCCCGTTCCGTGTGAAAGAGAATATTTGTGTGCAGAATACATCCGTAAAAGCGTCCTGTCAACAGGGTATCAAAAAATTCCCCATAATTCTCCGCCGGCCCGGATGCCAATGCGCGAAAACGCGCCCAACTATGCGTGGAAACATGGAAAAGCGGGTGGGAAACGGGGCAATTTCAGTTCGGCGTTTTCCGGCACAGCAGGAACAAGCCTGCCAAAATCAGGGGAAGGCACAAAACCTGTCCCATGGTGAGCCAGTCAAAGGCCAGATAGCCCAGCTGCGCATCAGGCACGCGGACAAATTCCACGCCAAAGCGCGCCAGGCCGTACCCGACGGCGAAAAGTCCGGAAACGGCGCCCGGTTTTCGGGGTTTCGCGGAATAGAGCCAAACCAGCGCGAAAAGGGCCAGCCCCTCAAGGGCGGCCTCGTACAATTGCGTGGGATGCCTCGGCCAGGGGCCTCCACCGGGGAAAATAACGGCCCAGGGGACATCGCTGACTTTGCCCCACAACTCGCCGTTGACAAAATTGCCGATTCTGCCGAAAAAAAGGCCGGGAGGCACAAGAGGCGCCACAAAATCCGTCACGGTCAGAAACGGCACGCCGCGGCTGCGCGCAAAGATGGCCAAGGCCGCGATCACGCCCAACAGCCCTCCGTGAAAGGACATGCCGCCGTTCCATATGCGCAGGATTTCCCATGGTTCCTGAATGTAGACCGCAAGATCATAAAAAAGCACATAGCCGAGACGTCCGCCAAGAATAACGCCAAGCATGGCGCAGGTCAGCATGTCGTCCACTGCGGCCGGCTGCCACGGCGATCCCGGACGGGACGCGCGCCGGCGGCCCAGGAACCAGCCCGAGGCGAAACCGAAGATGTACATCAGGCCATACCAGCGTATGTGCAAGCTGCCCAGGGAGAAAGCGACGGGATCCAGGGAGGGTGGAGTCATTCCGGCACATCCGGCGCGTTGAATTCTCCGCTCTTGCCGCCGCTTTTGTGCAAAAGGCGCACGCGGGCGATCACTATATCGCGCTGGACGGCCTTGCACATGTCATAAATGACGGCGGCGGCCGTCTGCGCGGCGACAATGGCTTCCATTTCCACGCCCGTGGCGTCCGTTGCGCGCGCCTCCGCTATAACTCGCACGCGCGGCGGTTGTTCCAGGATATCAAAATTAACGTCCACAAAAGTCAGATTCAGGGGATGGCAGAGCGGTATCAGCTCGCCGGTGCGCTTCGCGGCCAATATTCCGCCAACTTTGGCGCAGGCGAGCACGTCTCCCTTGGGGAGGGCCGATTGCTTCAAAAGTTCCATTGTGGCGGGAGCCAAATGCACTACCGCCTCGGCAACAGCCCTGCGCTGCGTCGTTGACTTTCCGCCCACATCCACCATTGACATGGCGCCCTTGACATCCAGGTGGGAAAAGGAATTTTTCGTCACGCTGCCTCCGGAGACAAAACGGTCCCCTGTGGTTATAGAGCAGTCGCCCTGAAACGGCAAGGGGCGAGTCCCGCGGGCGACACATCCTGTGCGCCGTATCCGTTCAAGAGCAAGACGGGACAGTATCCGGACAGTCAGCAAACTCTCAAGATTGTCGCTCGTCAGCACGATATCCGCCACTTCCTTCTCCATGTCTGCTCCGTCGGACATGGCCACGCCCACATCGGCGCCTGAAAGGGCCTGGGCGTCGTTGATGCCGTCCCGACGTAACGCGGAAACAACGGCGGCCGCATTTTCGCGGAGTTTGTCCTCAACAAGAAGCAGACCCGCCATCTCTCCGCCGACGGCCAGATAGAGAACGGAACGTCCACGGGCGGCCTCGGCTTCCACCACGCCCCGCTGGTTTGCGGAGGCACTCCCCCGTCTTCGAGCACAAAGTGCTCGCTGCCGACCGGCACACGCTCGCCGCGCCAGCGTGAAGCTATGCCGTGGGCGACAATATACTCTGCGGGCATGTTCTTCCCGGTGGCGCAGACCTTCATCTTCGGCGGCACGGACAACGGCTCTCCTCACGGGATGCGCGAGCGCGCTTCCGCGGCAATATCATCAATATTTTCCTTGGCCGTGTCCACAACGACTGTGGCTTTGTCCTTCATGGCCATGCCGTGACTCAGGAGGGTGGCCGCGGCTTTTTTCAGGTCTATGCCGCCACGGGAAAGGAGAGTCGCTCCAATCGCGCCTACCACAACGCCGACACCGGCTGCCAGACCATACTTCCAGAATTCGTTCGCCATGAAAAACTCCTAGTGCTCTTTTCGCCCGAGCCCGGCGATGTTTTCAAAAAGACCCGTTCAACCCTGACCACCATCCACGGCGGGAACACGCACCTTGCCTTGCGCGCAGTCCAAATCCAAAAACAGTGAAACTGTTTGTACCGGAATTGAATGTATCCTAACGAAAATGAAATCTAATATCAATTCTGTTTTTAATAAAAAACAGCGTAATGGCGCGTAACCTGGCGCCATCCGTTTGTAAAATTTGACTTCCACGCTACGCGCGTGTATCTTGTATTCATGCGCGGCCCAATATTATTGTGTTTGATTCTGGCTTTCATTGTCTGTCTGGCGCGGCCCGGAGCGTCGCATGCATCCGCAATGCCTGACACGCCGGAGGTGGAGTGGGGGGAACTGATCCTCCGGCTGAAAAATGACGGATTGTACAACGATGCGATCGCGGAAGGCATCAGGGCATTGCCCCCGCCGAATCCCGCTCCTATGGGCCGCAAGGTCAGGGAGCTGTATATTTCCCGTTTTGTGCGTCCCCATTCCTTGCCTCCGGATGCTCTCAAGCCGAAATCGGATTATGTCTACCCCAAGGTTGTAACCACGGAAAATACCGCTGTCTGCCGGGCTTATCTCAATGAACACCAAAACGCGTTCCAAAAAATGGAAACCGAATACGGCGTGCCGGGGGACATAGCCGTGGCGCTTCTTTTCGTTGAAACCCGTCTGGGCGCCTCTTTGGGAAAAAACAATGTATTCCACACCCTCGCGAGCATGGCTGAAACCAATCGCCCCGGACAGCTCGGCACGTGGCTGAATGAAATAAACCCGCCGCGAAGCCGGATGGACTGGCTCCGCGAGACCATGCGCCTGCGTTCCGACTGGGCGTACAAGGAACTGGCGGCTTTTATCCGGTATGCCGAAAAAAACGGCCTTGACCTCTTTTCCGTGCCCGGCTCAATATACGGCGCATTCGGCATCTGCCAGTTCATACCATCCAGCGTCGCACCCTATGCCGCCGACGGTAACGGAGACGGCGTGATTGATCTCTTCACTCTGGAGGACTCCCTTGCGAGTCTTGCATCGTATCTTGTGAAGAACGGCTGGAAGGCGGATCTTTCCCGCGTCGGACGCCATGCGGTCCTCCGGCGGTATAACCGTCTTGACATTTACGCCAACACCATCCTGGCGCTGGCCGATACCGTGCGCGGGGAACCTGTGGGCAAGCCTGTCATCACCGTGGGCAGGCGCGGCGCTGTCGCAAAAACGAAAGGGGCGCCGGACAAAAAAGAAAATATCCGGCGCCCGAAGCAGTATTAGTCAACGGCGGCCATGACCGACATGGCCTTGATGACGGTGTTCGCCTCAAGACCGGGCTTCGGTCTGAAATTTTTTTGGAATCCATGCTTACGACGGCGACAATAAGGGAAAGCGCTGCATGGATTCAGCCCTGCCGAGCTGTTCAAAAATTTTCTTGACTCTATAGCAACTATAGACACTAGGCTGCCTGAAACGGTGGAACGCAAGCCATGACCGCCCCGGTTTGCCAACCCGTCAAAAGGAGAATCAATATGAGCAGCGCAACCGCGGCCTGTGCCGTCTACCGCATCACGAACATGGACTGCCCCATGGAAGAGGCTCTTATCCGCAAAAAACTGGATGGTATGCCGGGCATCACCGGACTTGGATTCAACTTCATGGATCGCGTGCTCACGGTCAACCACGTGCTTCCGTCCACGGAGCCCATTGTGGCGGCGCTGAGGTCCATAGACATGACGCCGGAACCTCTTGACCTGAATCGCGATGCCAAGACCGCTGTCCCCCCATCGGAGATTCCATGGGGAAAACTGGCGATCGCGGGCGTGTTCGCCGCCGCTTCGGAAGCCATTGAGCTGTTTTGCAAGTGGAATGTGTTCCCTTTCGGGATTGACCCGCGCGTCTGGAACATCAACGGCCTGGATGTCGTGGCGCGGCTTCCCATGATATTCGCCGTCACCGCCATCCTTTTCGCCGGTCTGACCACCTACAAAAAGGGCTGGAACGCGGTCAGAAACCTGAATCTGAACATCAACGCGCTCATGTCCGTGGCCGTGACAGGCGCGGTCATTATCGGTCAGTATCCGGAAGCCGCCATGGTCATGCTGCTGTTCACCCTTGCCGAGGCCATAGAGGCCAAGTCTCTGGAGCGGGCCAGAAAGGCCATCAAGGATCTGCTTGATCTGGCGCCCGAAAAGGCGACCGTGCGGCGTTCCGACGGTTCTTGGGAAGAAACGGACATCCGCCGGGTGGCCGTGGGCAGCCTGGCGCGGGTGAAGCCGGGCGAGCGCGTGGCTCTTGACGGCATCGTCACGCGGGGGAGCTCGGCCGTCAATCAGGCCCCCATTACCGGCGAGAGCATGCCGGTGGAAAAAAACGCCGGCGATACGGTGTACGCTGGCACCATCAACGAATCCGGCTCCTTTGAATTCCAGGTGACAGCCGGAGCCGCCAACTCGACCCTGGCCCGCATCATCCACGCCGTGGAGGAGGCTCAGGGCAACCGCGCGCCCATACAGCGCGCGGTTGAGCGCTTCGCCAGATACTATACCCCGGCTGTGTTTCTGGCCGCCCTTCTGACAGCGGTCATCCCGCCTCTGATCACGGGGGGGGGATGGACGGAATGGATATACACCGCTCTGGTTATTCTGGTCATCGGCTGCCCCTGCGCCCTGGTGCTTTCCACCCCCGTCAGCATAGTCAGCGGCATGGCGGCGGCCACTCGCAACGGCATTCTGATCAAGGGCGGCGTCTTTCTTGAGCAGGGCAGACGGCTGTCCTGTCTGGCTCTGGACAAAACCGGCACGATTACGCACGGCAAACCCAAGCTGACCGACTTCGCGATACTGGGCGACATGAGCGGGGTCGACGCGGTTGCTCTGGCGTCAAGCATCGCCGCCCGCTCGGATCATCCGGTATCCAGGGCCATTATTGAAAATGCGGCGGAAAAATGCGTGACGCTGCGCGACGTTGCCGACTTTGCGGCCATTCCCGGTCAGGGTGTAGGTGGCGTGATCGGCGGCAGGCAATGGTATCTGGGCAATCATCGTATGGTTGAGGAATTGGGGATGTGCTCGGACAAGCTGGAAAAACGAATATTCGCTCTGGAAAAACAGGGCAAGAGCGTGGTGGTTCTGGCAGGGGAAGGAGGGGCGCAGGCTCTGTTCGCCGTGGCGGACACGCTGAGGCGGAGCAGTGTCGAGGCCATCGGGGAACTGAAAAGGCTCGGCATCAGGACTGTGATGCTGACGGGCGACAATGAGCATACGGCCCGATCCATTGCGGAACAGGCCGGCGTGGATGAATTCGAGGGAAATCTTCTGCCGGAAGGCAAACTGGCCGTCATTGAGCGGCTCGCGCGGAACGGCAGGGTCGGCATGGTGGGCGACGGCATCAACGACGCCCCGGCTCTCGCCAAGGCCGATATCGGGTTCGCCATGGCCGCCGCCGGCACGGATACGGCCATTGAAACAGCAGATGTGGCCCTGATGGACGACGATCTCAGAAAGATCCCGCGTTTTATCGGTCTGTCCAAGGCCACACACGCCATCCTCATGCAGAACATAACCCTGGCGCTTGGCGTGAAGGCGGCTTTTTTCGCCCTGACCTTTTTGGGGCAGGCCACCATGTGGATGGCGGTGTTCGCCGACATGGGCACGAGCCTGCTGGTGGTCGCCAACGGGCTGAGAGCCGCGCGAAAATAGTCGTCGCCCGCAGGAAAGGGAGCCGCGCGGGCGGCTCTTTTTCAACGCTCCTGCAATAAAGCCCGCGACCGGCCGGAAAAACAGATTTTATATTATTATTCAATAATAATAGTATATTATTGAATTTCATGGCCGGTTAAAATAAATTTCTTTGCAATATCCAGTCAAATAGGCCATACTGCTACCATATATAACCAGCCTCCCAGGTTTTCGGTGAACCGCAATGGTCACCTGTGTCGCTCCGATGCCGTGAGCCTGCCGACTCGCACGGGGGCTGTCCATCCCATTGACAGGCGGTGAACACGGATTTCCCGCTTTGTCCGGAATGACGGCGTGGATGCCCTTTGCGCGGCAGCCGTCGGTGCCATTTCTTTTCCTGCAACCCTTATCATGAGGAATACCGTGATGACCACCAAGATAAAAATCATTACCGGCTTTGTCGCCATGATCCTCCTGCTGGCCTGCGTTTCCGCCATCGGCTACAGAGGGCTGACCAACTCTTCGGAACTGTTTCTCGACTTCGGCCGGATTGCGGCGCTGAATGTGGCCTCCAGCGACGGAGTTATCGGCATCAATGCCTCCGCCTATTACCTGGAAAAATTCATGCGCTTGTCCGACGGCGAGGATATGGACCGTTCCATCACCGCCCAGGAACAAACGCTGGCTTTCGTTCTGAAATCGCTTGAGCTTATTGCCACGCCGGAACGGAAAAAGGTAATGGAGCGCGCGGCGGCGCGCCTGCGCGAGTATGTGGAGGCTCTCAGGCAGATGAAAAATGTCTTTGCCCCGTGGTACGCCGACTATCTGCGGGTCATCAGGCCGGCCTTTGACGCCTCGGAAAAGATTCTCGGCGGCATCGGCGACCTCGCGCTACAGTCGGACAACGCCACCCTGCTCGGCCAGGTCAACGACGTCTGGCGCATGCTCTCCGGTTTGGACGCGGCCCTCGGCAATTTCCGGCAGCAAGGAGTTAAAGGGAACGCCGCCGTGGTGGAGAGACTGCTGGAACAGGCCGAATCCGTCAATGACCGTTTCAGCGCCTCTCTCTCCACGGAGGCGGGCAAACGCTTTTTCTCCGAATATCTGGAGCGTTATGAAACCATCGGCCGCACATACCGGGACCATAGGGAGGGAGTCATACGGGTCGAGGAAATTCTGGCGCAGGCGTACGGCTGGGATGAGGAACTGGAAGGGATCATGAACAAGATGAGCGCGGACACCCATGCGGGTCAGGCCAAGAAGCAGGCGGAGATCATCGACTCCAACAGCGGCGCCCGGACGCTCATGCTTGTTTCCTCTGTCATCGGTCTTTTCGTCGGCGCGCTGTTCGCCGTGATCATCATTGCCGGCCTGAGTTCGGTCCTGAACAAGGTCGCCGAGTTCGCCAGAGCCGTTGCCGACGGTGATTTCGACCGCGACGCGGGCATCAGGGAAAAGGGGGAAATCGGGAGCATGGCCGCTGCCATACAGCGGATTCCCCTGACTCTGAAGGCGATTCTCAACGACTACATGAATCTGGAAAAGAAAATCGAAGCCGGGGCAATCACCTGGAAAGGAGACGCGGGCAAATACCGCGGCGGCTTTTCCACCCTTCTCAACGGCACCAACAGCATTCTCGCGCGCCTCAACACGGTTATTGACAACATTCCGTCTCCCGTGGTCATACTGGGCAGAGATGTCAGGATTGAATACATGAACGGCGCGGCCAAGGCCGTGGCCGGTTCCGAATACCAGGGCAAAACCTGCAGAGAGGTGTTCAACCGGGATGACGACGGCACCGGCACCGATGCGCTGATAAAGGCGGCAACCACAGGACAGCCCGCCAGCGGCGAGACAAGGGCGCATCCCGGCGGCAGGGACATGGATGTGAGCTATACGGTCATTCCCATGTTTGACAAGGAAGACAATCTGGCTTCCCTTCTCCAGTTGATTACCGACCTTACGGCTATTAAAAGCCAGCAGAAAGCCATCCTTCAGGTGGCTTCCCAGGCTTCGGAAATCTCCGCGCGCGTGGCCTCCGCCTCGGAGGAACTCGCAGCCCAGGTGGAGCAGATTTCCCGGGGAGCGGAAACCCAGAGGGCGCGGGTGGAATCCACGGCGTCGGCCATGACGGAGATGAATTCCACTGTGCTTGAGGTGGCGCGCAGCGCGGGGCAGGCGTCGGAACAGAGCGAGTTGACCCGTTCCAAGGCCTGGGACGGTTCCGGCCTTGTCAATCAGGTAGTGCAGTCCATCAACCAGATAAACAGGGTGGCCGCCACGCTGCAAGCCAATATGCAGGAACTGGGCTCCCAGGCCGAGAGCATAGGCGGGGTCATGAATGTTATTTCCGACATTGCGGATCAGACCAACCTGCTGGCCCTGAACGCGGCCATTGAAGCGGCGCGCGCCGGGGAGGCCGGTCGCGGTTTTGCCGTCGTGGCCGACGAAGTGCGGAAACTCGCGGAAAAAACCATGTTCGCCACACAGGAAGTGAGCGCCAGCATCAACGCCATCCAGCACTCGGCCCGGACCAACATTGAAGAAGTGGACAACGCGGTGAAAAGCATCGCAGAGGCCACCGGCCTTGCCGATTCCTCCGGAAACGCGCTCAAGGAGATTGTGGATCTGGCCTCGACCAACTCCGCTGTGGTGACCTCCATCGCCACCGCCGCGGAGGAGCAGAGCGCGACCTCCGAAGAAATCAACAGAGCCGTTGAGGAAATCAACCAGATAGCCAGCGAGACGGCGAACGGCATGGTTCGGTCTTCCACCGCCGTGCAGGAGCTTTCCCGCATGGCCCAGGAATTGCGCGTGGCCATGGAGGGGCTCAAGTAACCCCGACTCACGCCCGACACGGCGCTGCGGGAAAGCCTTTTGTTTCAATCCTGACGGCGCATGTTGTGTCGAAAGGCAAAACAGGGGCCGGATCCTGGCGGGGATCCGGCCCGTTGTTCCTGAAACTGAATCGGGAAACAGCACGGTTACCAGTGTCCGTAGCCGTGCATGCCCCGGCCGCCATTGCCTCCAAACATCCCGCAGCCGTGACGCGCGCCGTACCCGCCGGAGGGGATGCCCCTGTCGGCGAGCTTTTTCCTCAGTTCCGCGTTGGCGGCAAAAAGTTTGGACTCAATGTCGGCAATCTCCCTGTAAAGCGTTTGAACTTTGCCGCTATCAGCGTTTTGGTCATAATACAGAGCGTCGAGTTCGGAGCGTTTGGCCGCCTGTTGTTGCTGCAAGGGGGCTGTTTTCCTGTTGTACTCGGAAAATACCTCTTGCGCGCCGGCCTGCTGTTCCTGGGTCATGAACTGCCCGCCGCACCCGTAATTGCCCGGATAGGCGAAAGCCGTTCCGGATGTTCCGATGAGAAGCGCCATTCCCAGAGCTATGGCTGTGGCAAGAATTTTCGAACGATTCATGATGTTGTCTCCTGCTGTGATGAAGTGAATGAGGAAAGTTTTTTTCATTCTTTTTGCTTCCGAAGATACACAGGTAGAAGCAAACGCTGTGCCAAACGCATACAACATTATAACATACTTAATTGACATGTTTTTTAAAACAAATGCGAGAGAGTGCCATTTCTGTTTGCTCAAATTCTACTCAAAGGGATTGACGTTTCGAGTAAAAAATACTCAAAATGTCTCCACGCTCTTGTGAAAGGACAGCTATGAAAGAAAGCACACAAAAAAGGTCCGGCAGCAAAAACAGGCTGTTGTTCGGCCTCTCGCCCTGGCTGCTGATCGGCGTTTCGGGCATCCTTGGCCTGGCCATTGCGATTCAGGCGGTACGAAATTCAGGACGGGCGGAGCAACACATCACCCAGAATCTGCTGGACCGGGCCGATGCCCTGATCTGGGCTCTGGAAGCCGGAGCCAGAACAAGCATCATGGGCGGCCGGGAACAGCAGCCCCTTCTCCAACCGCTTATTGAGGAAACGGCGC
>JAISXC010000245.1 GCA_031270875.1 Desulfovibrio sp. | reverse complement strand
TTGTGCGTGACGATAATGATGGTAAGCCGGTGCTTCAGCTCGTGAATGCCCTCTTCGATTTTCTGCGTGGCAATGGGGTCAAGGGCGCTTGCCGGCTCATCCATGAGCAGAATCTGCGGGTCCACCGCAAGGGCCCGGGCGATGCACAACCTTTGCTGCTGCCCTCCCGAAAGCCCCAGAGCCGACGAGTCCAGGCGTTCCTTGACCTCGTCGAAAATGGCGGCCCGCCGCAAGGCTTCCTCCACCTTGTCGCGTATGGCTGAAGCATTTTTCATGCCGTTCACGCGCAACCCGTACGCCACATTCTCGAAAATGCTCTTGGGGAAAGGGTTGGGTTTCTGGAAGACCATTCCCACCCGCCGCCGCAGGGCGACAACATCCATGTGAGCCGCGTTGATGTCGTTTCCGTCCAGAAGGATTTTCCCCTGGACGCGCGCGCCGGAAACCAGGTCATTCATACGGTTCAGACAGCGCAAGAAGGTGCTCTTGCCGCAACCGGAAGGCCCGATGAGCGCGGTAACGCGGTTTTCGGGAAAATCCATGCTTATGTCGTGGAGCGCCTGACTGGGGCCGTAAAAAAAATTCACGCCGCGCGCGGTCAGTTTGCAGTTCCGGGTCATTGTTCCGCCCCGGAAGGCCGGGCCGCGCTCAGTGTGAACAGCATGGCCGTGGATTTGTCGGCATGGGGGCTTTCAGCCCATATACGCCCGTGGTGGCGTTCAATGATGTGTTTGCAAATGGCAAGGCCGATGCCCGACGTGCCGCTGTTGCGTTCTTTTTTTACCTGATAGAACCGTTCAAAAATACGCGGCAGCGCCTCGCCGGGGATGCCGGAACCGTTGTCCGCCACGATGAACAACACTTTTCCCCCTTCTTTTCCGGACGAAATGCGCACCTCGCCTCCGGACGGGGAATACCGGCAGGCGTTTTCCAGCAGGTTTCGGAACACCTGCGTCAGCAGGGGCGCGTTTGCCAGAACAAATGTTTCGGCCAGCTCAACGGAAAATGTTATCTTTTTGGATTCGGCCTGTTCCCGGCAGGCCGCCAGGGCGTCTTCCAGCGCTGCCCGGGCGTTTACACGGGCAAGCGCGATATCTTCCCGCGCGTTCTCAATTTTCGCCAGGGCCAGCAGATCGCTGATCACCCTGGCAAGCAAGCTCGCATGTTTATGGATTATCCCGGCGAACTCCCGATACTCCGCGGGCAGATCCTCCGAGGACAGCAATGTTTCGGCATAGCCCGCGATGGCGGTGAGCGGGGTGCGCAGCTCATGGGATATGTTGGCCACAAAATCCCGGCGCACATTTTCCAGACGCATGATCTCGGTGGCGTCATAGACCACGATCACGGCACCCAGAGAGTCGCTCTCCTCAACGGGAGCGCTGAAATGCGCCACCAGAAAACGCCCGGCGGGCAGTTCAAACTGTACGGCGTCATCGACAAAAAGTTCCCGGACGCTGTCGCCGCAGCCAAGCAGGGCGTTCATCCGCTGTTGCAGGGCCGGAACCGGAAGCCCTTCAATGAGCGGCTTGCCGGCGGCCGTGACGACGGACGGGAACATCGCCGCCAGCGCCCTGTTCCAGCGCCGGATGTTTCCCGACGGGCCAAGCACCAGCACGCCTTCCCTCATGCTGTCGAGGATGTTTTCAAGCTGGCTCTGCTGGTCCTTTGCGCTGCGGACATAGGCTTCAATGTTGTCCGCCATGCAGTTGACCGCCCAGGCGAGCGGCAAAAATTCCTTGCCCGGCACCTCGCGCAGACGGCGGGCCCCCTTGTCACGGGAAATGGAAGCCACCACCTCGGCCATATCGTCCATGGCCGAGCGCACCTTCCCTGTGACGGCAAAGGAAAGCAACAGGCACAATCCCGCCACGCCCACAACGGATATGCCCAAAGAGAGCAACTCCGCCTCAAAACCGCGCCGGACGTCCGCCATGGGCACGGCGACGCGCAGGACGCCGCCGTCAGCAAGCGGCGCCGCCGCGTACACGGCGTCCATGCCCAAAGTATTGCTGTGGCGCATTGATATGCCGCTGCCTCTGGAGCGGGCGTCCTCAATTTCCGGACGGTCGTTGTGGTTGTCCATATCCGGCAGCGATTGCGCATCGACATGCGAATCGCGCAGCACCCGGCCTGACGCGTCCACGCGCGTCAAACGCAGGGAAAGCACCCTGGCGGCATTGAACAGGCCCTGGGCCTGATTTTCGTCAAGGCCGCTTTCCAGCATGCTCCGGGCGAAAGAGGCCTGGGCAAGGGCATGCCTCGCGGCCAGATCCACACGTTCCCTGTACAGGGCATTGCGGGCGAAAAACGCGGGCAAGCCCAGCGCGACGACCATGACCAGGACAAAAGCCAAAAACAGTCTGCCGCGCAGCGAGCCGTGGTGGCGTATCATACGCATCCCCTGTCGTCTCTGGCCCGGTAGCCGACGCCGCGCACCGTCTCTATGCTCTCCGCCGCGTCATCGCCCACTTTGGCCCGCAGGCGGCGCACGTGAGTATCCACGGTGCGGGCGTACCCCTCAAAACTGTATCCCCACACGGCGTTCAAAAGCTGCTCGCGGCTGCGCACCTTGCCTTTGTGGCGCAGCAGATCCTCAAGAAGACGGAACTCCGTGATGGTCAGCTCCACGGGGGTTCCGCCCACGCGCACGGCATGCTCGGCCATATTCAGAATGATTGGGCCGCAACGCAGGGGAAGCGTTTCAGACGGGGCGGCGTTGCGGCGCAGAACGGACCGGATGCGCAGAATCACTTCGCGCACGCTGAAGGGTTTGACCACATAATCCGCCGCGCCGAGCTCCAGTCCTACAATGCGGTCCACCTCCTCGCCCTTGGCGGTAAGCATGATGACGGGAATGACGGACGTTCCCGGCTCGCGCTGCAGCTCCCTGCAGACGCCGAGGCCGTCAAGGCCCGGCAGCATGATGTCCAGCAGGATGACATCCGGCTTTTTGTCCGCCGCCAGACTCAAGGCGTCCCTGCCGTCCCCGGCCTCAAGCACGGAGAAGCCTTCGCGCCTGAGATTGAAAGCCAGCAGTTCACGGATGTCGTTTTCGTCTTCCACTATCAGGACGGTTTGAGATTTCATTGTCTTTCCTGAAAAAGCGTCGTCCGGCACATGCCGCCGCCAAAGGGGGCGCAACTTCCGTGGAAAATAGCCCACAAGCCCGCGCCGGCGCAATGCCCCTATGCACGCACCATGCGCCGCCACTGTGCCGGAAATGTGAAAGAATGATTACGATTGGGTGACATATCCGCCATGCATTTTCCGCAACCCCGCCACACGGATGTAACACGGCAAGGAAAAACTGTCTCCATCGGCGGCGCGGACGCAGGTCGCGCCGGGCCGCCCAACATCCAACACAAGGAGTATTTCCACATGAGGCGTTTCTTGTTCGCATCGCTGCTTTCCGTCTTTGCCGGGATTTCGTTCATCCCCGCCGCCGCGGCGGCCGAGGAGATCGTCATCAACGGCTCCACCACGGTGCTGCCGGTAATGCAGAAAGCCGGGGAAGCCTTTATGGCCGCCAATCCGAACATCGCGCTCGCCATTTCCGGCGGCGGTTCCGGCAACGGCATCAAGGCTCTGAATGAAGGACTGTGTCACATAGCCATGTCCTCGCGCGACATCAAAAGTTCCGAAGTCACCCAGGGAAAAGCCAATAAAGTAAACCCGGTGCGCACCGCCGTGGCCGTGGACGCCCTTGTGCCGGTGGTGCATCCGGAAAATCCGGTGAAAGCGCTTTCGACCGCGCAGCTTCGCGACATCTATGCGGGCAAAATCGCCAACTGGAAAGAAGTCGGCGGCAAGGACGGCAAGATTGTGCTCATTTCCCGCGACACCTCATCCGGTACCTTTGAAACCTGGGAAACCATGATCATGAAAGGGGAAAAGATTTCGCCCGCGGCCCTGTTGCAGGCGTCCAACGGGACCGTGGTCCAGTCCGTCGCGCAAAACAGGCGGGCCATCGGCTACATCGGCTTCGGCTACCTCAACGATTCCATCAAAAAGCTTGACGTGGACGGCATCACG
>JAISXC010000180.1 GCA_031270875.1 Desulfovibrio sp. | reverse complement strand
ATGTCGCAGCATTACGGCTGGGGAGGCATGTTCGGCAACCGCGACTGCTCCGCCCTGACCCGCGACATTCTGACGCCCTTCGGCCTCTGGCTGCCGCGCAATTCCGCCGCGCAGTCGCGTCGGGGAGCTGTTCAACCCCTGGACGGAATGTCTCCGGGAGACAAGGAATCGTTCATTTTGGCCAGCGGAACGCCCTTTGCCAGTCTTGTGGGCGCGCGCGGGCACATCATGCTTTATGTGGGCAAATACAGGGGGCGCGCCGCCGTTTTTCACAATATCTGGGGAGTTCGCGTTGTCGAGGGCGCTGATGACAACGCCCGCTTTGTCATCGGCAGGGCTGTGGTCACTTCCACAACGCCCGGACTGGAGCTGAAAAATCTGTACAGGAACGCCACGTTGGGGGAGCGCATTCGCACCCTGACAACATTAACGGACATGCGCTTTTGAACGGCATTGAAATTCTGACCGGGCCGGAAGCGGCCGGCCGGCGTCTGGACAGCGTGTTGCGGGACAATGCGCCGCAGGTTTCGCGCGCGGCGTTGCAAAGAGCCGTTTCCGCCGGGCGCTGTCTGGTGGACGGCCGTGTGGAAACGCGCTCGGCCGCCCGAATCAGAAGCGGGCAGCGCCTTGTTGTGGAACTCCCCGAAGAGCGGGCATCTCCGGCGCCGGAAGCAGGCGCGCTGGACGTGCTCTGGCATGACGGGCGCCTTCTGGTCTGTAACAAGCCGGCCGGCCTTGCCGTGCATCCCTGCCCGTCTTGCCCCGGCAACACGCTGGTGCAGCGCCTCCTTGCCCGGTTTCCCCGGCTCGCCGCCTTGGAAGGTCAACGTCCGGGCATTGTGCACCGGCTGGACAAGGATACCAGCGGGCTTCTGACCGTCGCCCTTGACGAGCGTACGCGCCTCGCTCTGTCCGCTGCCTTTGCCGAGCGGAGGGTGCGCAAGGAATATCTGGCCCTGGTCAGCGGCTTTCCCCCTGAAGAGGGTGACTGTCGCGAGCCTGTCGGCCGGCATCCCTCCATAAAGGTCAGAATGGCCGTCGTGCCGGGGGAAAAGGGCGGCAGGGCCGCCCATACGAGCTGGAAGCGCCTCTGGAGCGCGCCCGGCGGAAGAGTTTCCCTGCTGGCCGTGCGCATTCACACCGGCCGCACACACCAGATCCGCGTGCACATGGCCCATCTCGGCCATCCCCTGCTGGGGGACGCCCTTTACGCGTCCGGGGCCGCGCGAGCGGCGGCCCCGCGGCAGATGCTGCACGCCTGGAAACTCACCTTCACCCACCCCCACAGCGGCGAGGTACTGCGCTTTGTCTGCCCGCCGCCGGAGGATGTGCCGCAAGCCGCGCTGGTCGCCTGCGAACGCATGGACCGCGTGGTGGTGGTCGGCAACCCCGGCAGCGGCAAAACAGCCCTGCTCCGGCATCTGGCCGCCAGGGGTCTTCCCGTGTTCAGCGCCGATGAGGTCACGGCAAAACTCCACGCGCGCGGCGGCGAGGCGGCGCAATGGGTTGCGCGGCGTTTCGGCGGACGCATGCTGACACCTGACGGCGCTGTGGACAAGAAATCGCTTTTCGCGGCCCTGTGCGCGGAGCCGGATTTATACCGCGAAGTGGAAGCCCTGGTGCATCCCTTTGTGCGGCAGGAGCTGGAAGATTTCTGGCGGACGCGGGAAAACGCCGGGGACGCCTTGGCCCTGGCCGAAGTGCCGCTGTATCTGGAATGCGGATGGGGAGAATTTTTCAGTCCCGCGCCGTTGCTTGTGGGAGTGCATTGCCCTCTGCCCGAGCGCCTGCGTCGCCTCGCGGCCGCGCGCGGCTGGACGGAGGACAAAGCGGCGGCTCTGGAAGCGCGGCAATGGCCGCAGGAGCGCAAAATGGCGGCCTGTGACCTGATTGTGAACAACGACGGCCCGCCGGAGCCTCTCGCTGCCTTGGCCGGAAACCTGCTTGAACGCCTTGCCCGGCTTGCCGAAGACAGGCTGCGCGTGGAGCGGGAAAAACTGGAATCCCTGTGGTGATCCCCTGATCCAGTTCTTGCCTTGCGCCGGTCTGTGCCGGCGCGCTCCTTACGGATTTGGGGCGCGGGCCGCGTCCGCCTCTCGCCATTCCCGCAGGGTCCGCGCGATATAGGCGCAAATGGCGGCGTGTTCCTCCCTGCCCCGTCCGGAAACGCGCAGGGGATTCCCAAAGCGGTAGCGCACCGTCAATTCCGGCCGGATTTTTCCAAGCTCCTTGATTTTTCTTCCCTGGCCCCAGGCGTCCGTTTTGAGCGCCAGCGGAACAACCGGCACGCCGGCGCGCAGGGCCAGCTTGACGCCCATGGTGTTGAAATGCCGCGGCTCAAAACCGGCGCTGCGTGTGCTCTGAGGAAAAATGATGATGGAAACGCCGCGCGCGAGGCGTTCCCCGCCGCCCTCAATCACCCTGGCAAGATCTTCGCGCGGATTGGAGCGCCCCACGACGATGGGGTCGCGCGAGCGCATGACGGCCCCGAAAAACGGCATGGCGACCAGACTGTTTTTGACCACATACGTGACGGGGCGGCGGGGGCGGATAATGCCCGGCAGCATGAATGTTTCCAGCGTGCTCATGTGATTGGCGACAAAAAGGCAGGGGCCGTCAACGGCATTGATGGCTTCCATGCCTTCAACGACGATCTTTCCGCCGATCTTTTCCACAAGTTCGGCCACTTCAACGCTCGCCCGCGTCCAGGCCGCGTCGTCGCAAAGACCCTTGGCGGCTAATCTGCACAGCCGGAACAGCGTCCCGGAGAAAAGGCCGCCGTAAAAGGCGAGGGAGGGAAAAAGCCGGGCGAACACGCCCGGGCGCGTTTCCGGACTCTGGTACTTG
The DNA here is from genome assembly GCA_031270875.1 of Desulfovibrio sp. Next base: position 1,467 of record JAISXC010000180.1, on the reverse strand, counting down.
TCCCCGGCAAGAAATTTGCCGGCGAAGGCTGGTGCGTCGGGCGTCATCGTCATGGCTCGTCCGTGGTCGCGATGTTGTGCCTTCTGCGCCACCATTGCGTCAGGCGCGGCTCCTCGCCGTTGTTGCGCGGCTGGTAAAAACGCCGTCCCTCAAGCTCCTGCGGCAGATACGCCTGCAGTATCCAGGAATCGGGATAGTTGTGCGGATACTTGTAGTCCTTGCCGAAGCCCCAGTCTTTCTGGAGTTGCGTGGTGGCGTTGCGCAGATGCAGCGGCACGGGGCAGGCGCCGTTGAGCTTGACTTCGCGCGCGGCATTCAGATAGGCGGCGTAGGCGGAATTGCTTTTATGGGCCAGGGCCAGGTAAACAACGGTTTCCGCCATGGGGATGAAACCTTCGGGCATGCCGATCATCTCCACGGCCTGCTGACAGGCCACGGTAAGGGGGAGCGCCCTGGGGTCCGCGAGGCCGACATCCTCGGAAGCGGAAAGTATCAGGCGGCGGCAGACAAAACGCGGATCCTCGCCCCCCTCGAGAAGGCAGGCCAGATAATACAGCGCCGCGTCGGGATCGCTGCCGCGTATGGATTTGATGAGCGCGGAAGCGAGCTCATAGTGGCTGTCGCCGTCCTTGTCGTGGCGGAGCAGCACTTCCGGCAGCAGGGCCTTGACCTGCCCGGCGGTCGCCTGATCCGGGGGGAGGGCGGCCACGTACTCCACAAGATTGAGAAGCGTTCGCGCGTCGCCGTGGGAAACGCCGGCCAGCAGTTCCAGCACGTCGTCGGGCAAGGCCGCGCGGAGATTTTCCGCGCCGCGCCGCGCCAGTTCCACAAGTTCGCGGTGCCCCAGAGGGCGCAGGCGCAGCACATGCAGGCGGGAAAGCAGCTGCCGCGTGACGCTGAAGGAAGGATTTTCCGTGGTGGTGGCAAGAAGCGTCAATTCTCCCGATTCCACCAGGGGCAGGAAGAAATCCTGCTGCGCCTTGGAAAAACGGTGCAGCTCGTCCAGCACCAGAATCTCCACTCCGGTCAGGGAGCGGCGCAAATGCTGCAAACCCGCCTCCGGCGCGCTCAGGCGAAGATATTTTTTGTTTGTGGATTTCGCCAGCAGAAGCGCCAGGGTGGATTTTCCGCAGCCCGGAGGCCCGAAAAAGAGAAGGCTCGGCAGCCTGCCCAAGCGGGTGAGGGAATGCAGCCTCTCCGCCAGATGCGTCTGCCCCAGAAAGAGGGCGAGGTCATCCGGCCGCATGCGTTCGGGCAGAGGGCGATGTACGGTCATTGCGCCGCGTTTCCCGTGGCCGTCCCGTTCAGATGGGAGGCCCACCAATGCAGGCCCAGACAAAGGGCGGCCGCCGTCTCGCAGCGTAAAACGCGCTTGCCTAGGCTTGCGGGGGCAAATCCGGCCGCGTGGAGCACGGCCAGTTCTCTTTGCGAAAAACCGCCTTCCGGGCCGATGACATAGACGGAAAG
>JAISXC010000173.1 GCA_031270875.1 Desulfovibrio sp. | reverse complement strand
ACTTCCCGCACCGGCATGAGTCCGGCGGTGATGGCGGAATATCTCAAAAAAAATCACATATATCTTACCGCGGCGCATATCAGGACGCCCGGGGGAGCGAAGAACCACGCTTCGGCCGAGAGCGCGTACCGGGAACTCGCCAGGCAGGCGGACAACCGGACAAGCTATATAGCCCTTGACGCGTCCACGCCCCAGAAGGGCGCGGCGGCCTTTGACGCGGTGGGCAGACGCCTCGCCCAGGGTTATGGCGCCCTGGTCACCGCCACGGCGGAAGGCAGGCTTCTTGCCGTTCCCGTGCAGACGAGCCCGCAAAAAAAGCTTACGCCCGAAGAAGAGGCGCAACGCATTGCGGACTCCACCGGCTATGCCATGCAACTGCAGTTTCTCGGCAACCGGAAGGGTTCACGCGCGCCGAGCGTGGTGAGGGCCTGGGTGGCCGATGCCGATCTGGCCAAACTTTCCCAGGATCCTCAAGCCCAGCCCGTCACCGCCGTCCAGCCCGCGGTACTGGTGACAAAAACCCAACTGAGTCAGTTACGCGCGCAATTGAAGGCGGTTCTTGAAAGCGCGCAACAGTCTTTTCTCAAGGACGAATCCAAAAACTTCTTTCAGAACATTCTTTCCGCCGCCGCGCAGATGACGCGCGACCCGCAAGCCTTTACCCGGTCTCCGGGGGAAAATCTGGCCCAGTCCGGCGTACTGGGCGAATTTCTGGATGGCCTGCCGTACAGGAGCCGGATTATGAACCTTAAAGAGGATGACTGGTATCAGATGAGCACCGGCGAGCAGAAAAGCATCCTCAATCATCTGGAAGCCCGCATTAAATTTTATGAGGAATGCGACAGGGACAATACCAACTGGGAAGGATTCGGCTCGCCCAACCGCGACGAATGGGTATACCGCATCCCGCTGAGCATGCTGCCGTAACGTCGTTTCGCCGAAAACCGCGCTTTGCCGGCCTCGGCCATATTTTTGCGGATTCAGAACATGATTTTTTCTCTGGAGAACGTCAGCAAATACCGCGCGCAAGGAACGGGCTACTCCCTCGCCATCCGTTGTTTACGCGTAGCCCGGGGAGAGAGGATCGCCCTCACGGGCGCGAGCGGCAGCGGAAAGAGCACGGCTCTGGACATTCTCGGCATGATTCTGCGGCCGGATGAAGCGCAGGGCTTTCTGTTCGCGCCGGGAGAAAAAACTTTTGACATCGCGGCGCTCTGGCGGAAGAAATCTCTGGACGCCATGGCCGGTATCCGCCTGCGGCACATCGGCTATGTGCTTCAGACGGGCGGGCTTCTGCCCTATCTCACTGTGGGCGAAAATCTGGGCCTCCCCGCGCGCATGCGGGGCGGAGACAAAAACTCCGCAACGGCCCGCGCGGTTTCCGTGGCGGAATCACTGGGAATCGCGCATCTGCTGAACTCCTACCCGTCCACGCTATCCGTGGGGGAGCGGCAGCGTGTCGCCATAGGACGAGCCTTGGCGCCGCAGCCTGACATTGTTCTGGCCGATGAGCCGACAGCGGCGCTGGATCCCATACACGCCGAAAACGTCATGCGCCTCTTCGCCGCCACGGTAAAAAGAATGAACGCCAGCCTGATTATGGTCAGCCATGATCTGCCGCTGGTGCGCGAGGCTGGGCTGCGCATCGTCGAAATAACCGTGACCTCCGCCGGGGACGGAACTGTTCTGGCAACCATCGACGACAGCGGGCATACGCCATGCGCCACATTGCAATCATAGCCCGTCTGGCCGCCAGGGACTGGCGGCACGAGCGTATGCTTTCCCTGTGCGCCGTCCTTGCGCTGGCCAGCATGCTGACGCCGCTGCTGGTGCTTTACGGCGTGCGCGTGGGTCTTGTGGAAAGCCTGCGGGCCACGCTTCTGCACGACCCCGCCGCGCTCATCATCATACCCGCGGGCAGCGGCGGCGGCTTTACCGATGAACTTTTCGAGAAGCTGCGCCAGCGGCCTGACGTGCGTTTCGTGACGGCCCGCACGCGCGACGTGGCGGCGGAAATGCAATTCGCCGCCAAGGACGGATCCTATGTGCCGCTGACTTTGGAACCCACAGGCCCTGGAGACCCGCTTCTGGAACGCTACGAGCAACCGCTGCCCCCCGTTGCGGCGGGCGTTGCGCCCGAAGACACCGTGCTCTCAAGCAGCGCCGCCAGAAAGCTGTCCGCCGCCAAAGGGGATGTTGTATACGGCCGCCTCGGGCGCAGACGCCCGGACGGCACCCTTGAAACGATCGTCTTCCCGGCCAGGGTGGCGGGCATCCTGCCGCCGGAGGCCATAGCGTCCGATACCGCCTTCCTTCCTCTTCCGGTGCTGGAGAACATTCAGGACTACCGCGACTATATCGCCGTTCCCTTCAGAAGCTGGGACGGTGATCCAGCCCCCGAAACAAATCGACACTACGAGTCCTTCCGCCTGTACGCGCGGGATCTGGACAGCGTGGAAACCCTGGACGACCATCTGCGCGGTCTGCGCATCAACGCCATCACAAAGGCCAAAAATATTGCCGACATCCGCATGATAGACAATTCTCTCACCAGATTGCTGATGATTATCGCGCTGGCGGTGGGCGCGGGCTTTGTGGCCTTCACCCTGAGTTCTTCCCTGGCCGCCGTGAAGCGCAAGGAGAAAATGCTCGGCACGCTGCGTCTGCTTGGCTTTTCCCGCCCGGCCCTTTTGTGCTACCCGCTGTATCAGGCCCTGTTCACCTGTGTGGGCGGAACGTCCGCAGCCTGGCTTCTGGCGCGCGGCGTGGCTGTGAGCATTGACTCCCTTTTTGCCGCGCAACTGGCCGGAGGGGCCATCTGCGTCATACGACCGGAACATTTTCTGGCCGCGTTGACCGCCGGGCTTGCCCTGTCCCTCGGCGCGACGCTGTACCCGGCCGTCAGGGCAGCCGCCGTAGAGCCGGCCCTTGTGGTACGGGATGCGTGACTTTCAACTTTTGCGGATTCAAGGATTTGTTTTCCATCATACCAGGTAATGGCCGTCATGATTGTTCACGAAATTTTTCCCCGTCGCCTTGCGCTGTTTCTGCTGCTCATGCTGCTGTGCCTGCCGGCGCCTTCCCATGCCGCCGCGCTGCAGCGCAAAGATGAAAAGCTCACAACCGACAGGGCCTGGAATCCCGAACCGGACGCGGACGACCTGATTTTGCCGATGCCGTGCGGCGGTCAAATGGTCTTTCGCGCCGTGAGCGTAGCGGGCAAAAACCCTCTTTACGATAAAAAATTCACCATGGGGGTGCATACCCTTGCCGACCCAGGACGTGAAAAATACGAACGCGCCCGTGACGGATATATCAGCGGCCCGTTCACCCGGGAGGACATGCCGGCGCTGTGGCGCGAAAAACTGCGCGGTCAGGATTCCGGCAATTTTTATTATTATTTTATCGCCAAGTATGAAGTCACCCGCTGGCAGTGGGATGCCGTCATGCGGGGGGAATGTTTGAAAGGGCCTGTCATGAAAGCCATGGCGGAACCTGTCGTCGGCGAAAGCTGGCTTGAGATGCAGGAATTCATGCAGAACTATATGGTTTGGCTGCTGACAAACCATAAGGATTCCCTGCCGGTGTATAAAGATAATGACAAAGACATCGCGTACCTGCGTCTTCCAACGGAAGAGGAGTGGGAATTCGCCGCCAGGGGCGGTTTGAACGTGCCCGAGGAAAACCGCAATCAGGAGGATTTTCACCCTCTGGGCGAGCTTGCCAAAGCGGATTTCGGCGTTTTTTCCACGCCGGACAGAATCCTTGAGACTCCTTCCGTCGTCGGCTCCCGCCATCCCAATCCTCTTAAAATTTATGATATGGCCGGCAATGCCAAAGAACTCGTGCAGTCTTCCTTCCACTTCAGCATCCCGGACATGAGTGGCGGCAAAACCGTC
>JAISXC010000017.1 GCA_031270875.1 Desulfovibrio sp. | reverse complement strand
AGATTGCGGATGGTCACATCGCTGGAACGGCACTGCGAACAGCGCCCGCGCAGGCTCACCACCACGCGGCGGCCGTCCACATCCACCAGTTCAATGTCGCCGCCGTCCGCCGCGAGCTGGGGGCGTATTTCCTCATCAATGATTTTAAGTATCTGCTGCATTCTCTGCACATTTGTCAAGCGTGGTTTGGGTTTGAGCTCCGTGAGGGGTTCCTGCTTGAACTCCGCCGCAAGCACCCGCGCGATTTCATCCTGGCAGTCGCCGCACGCGCCGCCGGCTTTGGTGTAATTGGTGACTTCCTCAAGCGTTTTGAGATTGTTCTCTCTGACGGCGCGGATGATTTGGGCGTCCGTCACTCCAAAGCATTTGCAGACGAGTCTGCCCTCTTCCTGGGCATGCGGCACGGGCGGCTCGCCTTTCCACTGGCGAATGGCGGCCTCCAGGGCTTCCTGTCCCATAACCGAGCAGTGCATTTTTTCCTTGGGCAGCCCGCCGAGCGCCCCCGCGATGTCCTTGTTCGTCAGTTTGAGCGCGTCATCCACTGTTTTGCCTTTGATCATGTCCGTCAGCACGGAACTTGAGGCGATGGCGCTGGCGCAGCCGAAAGTTTCAAAACCGGCGTTTTCGATAAGTCCCTGATCGTTTACTTTCAGATAGAGTTTGAGCGCATCGCCACAGGCGATACTGCCCACCTCGCCTATCGCGTTGGCGTCCGCCAACGGGCCGGCATTGTGCGGATGCAGAAAATGGTCGTGTACAGCTTGCGTATAATTCCACATGGTCGTTCTCTCCCCCGAAAAATATGAGAAACAATTATGCCTGGCTTGTGAAGCCGAAGGGCGTTTCCTGGTAGACGTAATAGTTGAGCCAGTTGCTGTAGAACAGATGGGCGTGCGCCCGCCAGGTCATTCGCGGCATGGCCGCGGGGTTGTCGTCCGGGTAATAATTTTCCGGGACGGCGGGGTTCAGGTTTCTTTCCAGATCGCGTCTGTATTCGGCATCCAGAGTGCCGCGGTCGTATTCCAGGTGCCCTGTCATGAACACCTGGGCGTGATCCGCGCTTTCGAGCACGGCAAGCCCGGCTTCGCCCGATTGCGCGAGAATGCGCAGTTCCGGTATCAGGCGCACGTCCTCCGCGTGTATTTCCGTATGCCTTGAGTGCGGAGAGGTGAACTCGTCATCAAAACCTCTGAAAAGGCGGCATTCGGGACAGAGCACGGAATGGGCGAAAACGCCGGAAATTTTCGCGGGCAGATCGCGCTTGGGCAGTTTGTAAAAATGGTAGAGCGCCGCCTGGGCCGCCCAGCAGAGGTAGAGTGTGGAGTACACGCGCCGTGAGGCGTAATTCATGATAGCCAGGAGTTCCTGCCAATAGTCGACGCTTTCAAACGGGAGGCGTTCAACGGGCGCGCCGGTGACGATCATGCCGTCAAAGCTGCAATGGCGGATTTCCGCAAAGGTTTTGTAAAAACGCTCCAAATGTTTCTGCGACGTATGCTTGGAGACATGCTCGGCCGTACGCAGCAGGGTTATATTAACCTGCAGGGGAGTATTGCCGAGCAGGCGCAACAGTTGAGTTTCAGTGGCGATTTTCGTGGGCATCAGATTGACGATGGCGATTTCCAGCGGGCGTATGTCCTGCGTGACGGCACGGTCTTCCGTCATGACGAAGATGTTTTCATTTTCCAGAGCTGATCTTGCCGGGAGGTCTGCGGGAATTTTTATAGGCATGGATGAACCTTCCTAAAATTTTCAGGTAATAAGATAATCATGTTTTTTTCGTTGGCAAATGCCGCGGGAAGCCGTTGTGGACTCCGACCCGCGAAATTCGCCAGGCATAGGGGATGGCCGGGGCATCCGGGGGAAGGCGTTCGCCTTCGGCGGGATCGTGGGGAATGTCCGCGCAGTTGCAAATGAGAGCCGGGTTCCGCCCCAGCGCCGCGAAGCCGTACCATACCCCACAGGGAATGCGCAGCAGACCGTAATGATCCGGGCGCCCCAAAAGGAATTCCACTATGCCGCCTGCAGTGGGAGAGTTTTTTCTCCCGTCATAAAGCACGATTTTCGTCCGGCCGCTGGGCACGGCGAAAAGCTGCGTCTGGAGGCGGTGGCGTTTCCAGGCTTTGATTGCGCCCGGTTCGGCTTCCGAAAAATAGATCTCGCCAAAACCTTTGGTAAAGTCGGGCAGCAGGGGGGAACCCTGCCGCAGAAAATGCAGCACCGGCCCGCCGTTTGCCGGGATCACCCGCAACGGCAGAAAAAGCGCCCCGTCTATGCCCGTATCCTCCGCAAGGGACGGAGCGTTCACGGTGGACTGGGCTTGCGGCATGGCCTGCACCGGCGTATCCATATCCGCTTTGCTAGCGCGCCCAGGCCGAACCGCGTTGCGCGGCCGCGTTCTCATAGGCGGCGATCTGCCCCAGAGTAAAATCCAGAATGTTTCCGGGTTGTTTGCCGCCTTCCCCCTTGTAGAAATAACGATACCATTCGGCGGTGTAGCGGATGGTTTCGTCAAATTCAAGGGTCGCTTTCCAGTCAAGATGAGCGAGAGCCTTGTCGCAACAGAGTTTGAGCAG
>JAISXC010000304.1 GCA_031270875.1 Desulfovibrio sp. | reverse complement strand
TCGAACCGGCTTCCGGAAACTCTGGTCAACGCAACGGCGGAAAACGCCGCAATTTTGATAAGAACCGGAAGCGCGGATTTCATCATGGCACAGGGGATACCCTAAATGATGCCGGATACATGACAGCATTCGTTACCTTTTGCTCCAGAAAGTCCTTGACTCCAAGGGCGGGTCTATACATGTGTTGAGAGAAGGGGCATTTTACGCATCCTTCTCCGCCATGCGAAAGGGGGAAGGAAAGATGCCTCAACGCATTTATTATATTGAAAGCTCCTATACCGAGCCACTTCCCGCTTGCGCAAAACCCGTACGCCCGGTCGGCCCATCTTTTGTTTTTAACTCGCAGCCTGTGCGGACTTTCGAGGCGGACTTGACATATTGCGGTGACCACTGACTCTGTGATATGCCCTCTGAAAAAGAAAAAACGGGAAAAGTTTTTCAGCAACCGGGGTACTGAAAACATCGCTCGGCCGGCTGACCGGCGAAGCGCCGCTGCAAATCAAATGTACGGGAGGAATTTCCATGGACTTTCCCAGAGCCGTTGAAACCGGCAAAGCCCCCGGGGCCGTTGGTCCCTATTCCCAGGCCCTGTCCGTCGGCAGCCTGATTTTCACTTCGGGCCAGTTGCCCATTGAAGCGACTACAAAGGCCATGCCGGAAGGCATCAAGGAGCAGACGGCCATTTCGCTGACAAACGTGAAAAATATTCTGGAGGCGGCGGGCAGCGGGCTGGACAGGGTTGTCAAGACCACCGTCTATCTCGCCAATATTGAAGATTTCGCGGCCATGAACGAAATCTATGCGAGCTTTTTCCAAAAGCCCTTTCCGGCCAGAAGCTGCTTTGCCGTCAAGGCGCTGCCCCTGGGCGCCAAAGTGGAAATAGAGGCGATAGCCGCTCCCCGAGCGGGAACATCACCCCGGTTTTGAACGGCGGCCGCGCGCTTTTCTGTTGCCTAAACGGGAGAGCGGGGGTAGTATACCGTCCGCATGGAGCCAAAAGACACCCGCCTTCCAAAGTATGAAATCGCGGGGCAATCTTTTTATTTTCCGGCCCGTGCCCCTGCGCGCCTGAAAAATAAACGATTGGCGCCGACAATGGAATTTTTGCGAATGCGGATTACTTTTTCAAGGAGTTACGGGATGAAAAACTTTCTCCGGATGAGCCTTTCCATTTTTCTTGTGTTTGCCTGCGGCCTGCCGACAGCGGCCGGCGCCGCCCCCAAAAGCGTGGGGATTCTGCAGTTCGGCGTTAACGCGCCGCAAAGCTATGCGTATCTTTCCAAAGCCGTTCCGGCCACCATGCAGGCGCGCCTCAACAGGCCGGGATTCCTGGAAGCCCGCCAGATGCAGGACAAGGCATCTTCACAGGCTGAAGCCCGCAAGGCGGCCAATGCCCAGAACATGGAATACGCCGTCTGGGGAACGGTCAGCGTTTTGAACAACGAGTGCACTGTCACCGTCAACAGTGTTGACAGGGCTGAAAAAACATGGAGCAGAACAGCCCAGGGTCCGTTGAGTTCCCTTACCTCCACCGTGCAGGATCTCACCGCCGCAATGGGCCGTGAAGTCTTCAATGTGCCTGTTGCCGGGGCCGGATACGGGGCCGTCGGAGGCGGACAGGCCGTCAACCGCATGAACTCGGATATTGTCGTCAATGAGACGGGCCAGCAGCAGGTGTACCTGAACCCGCAGTTCCGCTACCAGGGGGCGGGAACCAACGATGGCTCCCGCATGCGCACCCAGCGCATCAAGGAAAAAATGGTGGACATGGCCGTGGGCGATTTTAACGGAGACGGCAAAAACGAGATCGCCGTGCTCTCCGAGCACAAACTTGCCATTTTCGCCTGGGAGGCGGACAACAAACTCAAGCCCCTCGGGGAAACAATGGTTTCCCAAAGCAACCTCAACTTTTCCATGCGCGCCATAGACCTTGACCGGGACGGCGCCAGGGAGCTTGTCGTCACCACCTACGAGGAGGAATCCAACCGGCCGTACAGTTATTTTTTCAGTTTCAGGAACAACAAATTCGCGCAATTCGCCGAGCGTTGTCCCTATTTTGCGAGCGTCGTCAATGCTCCTCCCAATTTTACGCCGACCCTTATCGGGCAGGGATGGGATTCAGTCAAGCTCTTTGCCCCCGGCGTGCGTGAAATGGTAAAAAGCGGCAACAAATACACGCTGGGCACAAAACTTGACCTGCCCGAGGGAGCGAAAGTTTTTAATATCTCATGGATCCCCGCCGGGGGGGACAACAAAAGCCCCCAGCTCGTCATGATAACCGACGACGAGCGCCTGAAAATTTTTCAGGGCAGCGGCAATACGCTTATCCATACGACCATTGAACGCTTTTCCGGATCGGCGACGGGCATGGAATTCTACAAGACAATGCCGGGAATGGGCATTGACCGCAGCGCCCAGCTCCCGAGCAAATACTACTCGCCCATGCGCATGATAGCCGCTGACCTGGGCCGCACCGGAGAATACGTTCTTCTGCTCAACAAACCCATCTCCACGGCTTCGCAGATTTTTGACCGCTACCGCTACTTTCCCCTCGGCGAGGTTCACGCGATGTACTGGGATGGCGTCGGCCTCGCGCTCAAATGGAAGACGCGGCGAATCCGGGGTTCCGTGGCGGAAGTCGACCTGGCCGACGTGAACAACGACGGCGTTCTGGACCTTGTTGTGGGCGTCAACACCTCGCCCGACCTCGGTATCGGGAGCCGTCAGAGCATGATTCTGGCCTATCCGCTTGACCTTTCGCAGACAAATCCCAATACGCCCGCCGATCTGAGCGATTTTGAAATATCGCCCGGTCCGTGATCCTTTGTCGGGCCGCCGCGTCTTCGTGGCGGCCCGACAACCGAATTTCGGCATAAAACGGAAAAAGCGGAGGTATCGTGCGCATTCTTGTTATCGGCTCCGGCGGGCGGGAGCATGCCCTCGTATGGAAACTCAGCCAAAGTCCGCGGGTGGATGAGATTTTCGCCGCCCCCGGCAACGGCGGCACGGAGCGCGAGGGAGCGATTAACGCCAGGATCGCTGCGGATGACATTGACGCTCTTGTGGCCCTGGCGCAAAAGGAAAAGATGGATCTCGTAGTGCCCGGGCCGGAATTGCCGCTGACCTTGGGCATTGTTGACCGGCTGCGCCAGGCGGGCATACCGTCCTTCGGGCCGGACGCCTACTGTGCGCGTCTGGAGGGCAGCAAAGCATTTGCCAAGCAGCTCATGACAAAAACGGGCATTCCCACGGCGAAACACTCCGTTTTCACCGATGCGGAAGCCGCAAAAAATCATATCGTCAAATTCGGCGCGCCTGTCGTGGTCAAAGCGGACGGCCTCGCGGCGGGGAAAGGCGTTGTTGTGGCAAAAAATTCCCGCGAAGCCTTGCAGGCCGTGGAGGATATCATGGTGGCCCGCGCCTTTGGGGCGGCGGGAGACAAGGTGATCCTGGAAGAACACCTGCGAGGGGAAGAAGTTTCCCTGCTCTGTTTCTGTGACGGGGAACATGCCGTGCCGCTGCCTTCAGCGCAGGATCACAAGGCCGCCTACGACAACGACCAGGGCCCGAACACCGGCGGCATGGGAGCATACAGCCCCGCCCCCATGCTCAGATCAGCGGACCTGGAAGGGATGGTCGACGTGGCGGTGCTGCCGGTGCTTAAGGAACTGGCATCCTCGGGGCACCCCTTTACGGGCGTGCTGTATGCGGGCCTTATGCTCACGGACGGCGGCGCCCGCGTGCTTGAATACAACACCCGTTTCGGCGATCCGGAATGTCAGCCGCTGCTCATGCGCCTCGGGGGCGATCTGGCGCGAATCATGCTGGATTGCGTATCGGGCGGACTTGACCCCGCAAGCATTATCTGGAACAAACAGACGGCGCTGGGCGTTGTTCTGGCAGCCAGGGGCTACCCGCACGCATGCGCCAAAGGGCAGATTATCAAGGGGATAGAAGAGGCGGAAACCATTCCCGGCGTCAAGGTGTTCCACAGCGGCACAGCCGTCAAAGACAGCGTGCTGATTTCCAGCGGAGGGCGCGTATTGTGCGTCACAGCTCTGGGGGACGATCTTGCCCGGGCGCAGGCGACGGCCTACGCGGCTTTGGAAAAAATCCGGATGAAAAACGCTTTTTACCGCAAAGATATTGGCGACAAGGGGCTGCGGCGCATGTCGGCCGGTTCCGGATGAACACCCGCCACGATCACGTCTTTTGCGGCCGCGGGAAGCATCAGTACATACAGGCCATTCTGTCGGGGTAAGGCCATGAGTCGTGTTGTAATCCTTATGGGCTCAAAATCCGATGAAGAAACCGTGCGCCCTTGCGCGGACGTTCTGAAAGAACTCGGCATTGCCTTTGCCATTACCGTGAGTTCCGCGCACCGCACGCCGGAGCGCACTCGCGAAATAGTGCTTGAGCAGGAGAGGGCCGGAGCCCGGGTGTTCATCTGCGCCGCCGGCATGGCCGCTCACCTGGCGGGAGCGGTAGCCGCCGTCACTGTGAAACCCGTGATCGGCATTCCCGTGTCCGGCGGCAGTCTTGCCGGGATGGACGCTCTCTTTTCCACCGTGCAGATGCCGCCTGGCTATCCCGTGGCCACGGTGGCGCTGGACACGGCCGGCGCGCGCAACGCCGCCTGGCTGGCAGCGCAGATACTGGCTCTTTCCGAGCCCGCCCTGCGGGAAAAAATCGAAGCGGCCCGCGCGGTCATGCGGGAAGATGTACAAAAGGCAGGCGAGGAAATTCAGAGAAAATATGCCGAAACGCGATAATTCGCGTTCATCGCCGCAAGGCAGCCGGCAATGAAAAATATATCCGCGCCGCCCAGTCAAAACACCCGCCCGGCAGAAAGCTGGTCCACCAGAAAAGCCGGTATTTGAGCGACGCGTGCCTCCACGGCTCAATCGCCGAGCGCGCCTGTCCGTTCCTGCCTTCGCGCCAGAGGGCCACGCCTTTCTGAAAAGCGGCGCGGCGCGTCAGCAGGGCGACAAGTTCAGCGTATTCCACGTCATAATCGGGATAAAGGCGGCGGTGCTTTTCCAGAATGTAGAGCGTTTCGTCCGCGAATTGCCCGAACTTGCGAAAGGTGGTATTGGCGCCGTGCACCCGCCAGCGGGTAAGGGGCGCGTCCACATGGTCCAGTTCCCAGTCGTGGGCGATGCGGTAAAAAACATCCGCCTCCTCGCATACGTTCAGCCGCTCGTCAAAATATCCGGACGCCTTTTCCCCGGTTTTTCCCGCGGAATCCTCCAGCAGACTTTCCATCGCTTCGCGCCGCAGCATGGCTGAAGACATGGAAATCCATTGCCGCTCCATGAGTTCGGCGAATACCCTGCCTCTGGTCGGGCGGGATTCGGAAAAAAGGCGTTTGACGACGCGACCGCCGTCAAAAATTTCCGTATCCGTGCAGACGAGGCCCACATTTGGATTGGCCGCGAACAGGGGCATTTGCAGGTCGAGCTTTTCCGGAAGCCACAGGTCGTCACAGTCCAAAAACGCGATATGTCCGCCTTGGACGTGCGACAGGGCGCAATTGCGCGCCGCGCCGAGCGGGACTGTCCGGCTGCTCCGGAAATAGCGCGCCCTGCCGGAAAAAAGCCCGGCGAACTCCCGAAAAACGGCGGGGCTTGCGTCGGTGGAAGCGTTGTCGAAAAAGACAAGCTCAAAATCGCCGTACGTCTGCTCAAGCAGGCTCCGCAAGGCGGCGCGCAGATGACGGGCGCCGTTGTAACAGTTCATGATGACGGAAACGGCGGGCGGCATCGCTTTCCCTTTTCGGCGGTGTTGGGGAAGACAAAATACTTGCAAAGCAGATAGGTTGCAAAGGCAACAAGCAGCGCGGCGACGGGCATGGACATGATGTACGAAAACCCGGCATGTCTCAGCAGCCAGATAAGACAGGTGTTCAGAACAAGCCCGGCCGCCTGCGCGAGGGCGTAGCGCGGCAGCATGCTCTTATGAAAGCCCTGCGCATGAAAGGTCCAGCGGCGCTGCCCGGCATAGGAAATGCCGAATGACAGAAGATATGCGACGGCGTTGCCCAAAAGAACAGGCAGGTCGAGAACGGCGACCAGAAGCCAGCCAAAGAGAAAATAGCTGAGGGTCGACAGGCCGCCCATAATCCCGAAACGCGTCCAGCGTCTGGCAAGCAGGCCGCGGGCAATGCTTTGTAGATCACGAATGTATTCCGTCATGGCAGGCGGGGGGTGTTCCGGCGGAGCGCCGCGCGCAGGGCGGCGCAAATGTCATCCACATCCCGCCCGTTCAGACCGGGGTGCAGCGGCAATGTCAGAAGCTCGCCGAACAGTCGCTCCGTTGCGGGCAGACGCGCCGCCCCTCCGCCGAAATACGTCAGAAGATGATTGGGCTTGTAGTGTATGCCGGTGGGGATGCCGTCAGCGGCGAGAGCGTCCTTTACGGCGTTTTTGCGCCCGTGCAGCACGCGTACCGGCAGAATGTGCGGTACAATGTAGTCGGCCGGATCGGTCTGCAAAAAAGCGATGCCGGGCAGGCCGGCCAGACGCTCTCTGTACCGTGCGGCCAGCGCCCGGCGCGCCGGGATGAATTCCGCCTCCAGACGCGCAAGCTGCACCCGCCCCAGGGCCGCCATGATGTTGCTCATGTGATAACGCCAGCCTTGCCGCTTCACATCCGGCTCCCATGACCGCGCGCCCGCGAAGCGCCTTTCCGTATCCCCCTCCACCGACAACAGGCGGGCGTCCGCAATGCGACGGGCGGCCCGGAAGTCAAAAGACACCACGCACCCTCCTTCGCCGGAAGTAATGTTCTTGATGCCGTCAAAGCTGAAGCACACCATGTCGCCGAAACTGCCGACAGTGCGCCCGCGGCTGCGGCAGCCAAAAGCATGAGCCGCGTCCTCCACCACACGCAGGCCCTTGCGCGCGGCGAAGCCGTGCACTTCATCCAACTGCCAGGGGTTGCTGGCATAGTCCACAGGCATGACGGCAAAGGTTCTTGCGCTGAGGCGTTTTTCCGCATCCCTCAAATCCAGTGTGCCGGTTTCGGGCAGGCAGTCGCAGGCGACAGGGGTGCATCCCGCCGCGGTGATGGCCTGAAACGACGCCACAAAGGTCAGCGAAGGCACCAGTACCTCGCCGCCGCCGCGCGGAGCCATGGACTCAACCGCCAGATGCAGGGCCGCCGTTCCCGTGTTTACGGTAATGACCTGTTCGGCGGCCACGCCGAGAAATGCCGCCAGATCCTCCTCAAACAGGCGAACCTCATTCCCCATGCCCAAGTAACCGTCTTCCAGAAGAACGCGATTGACGGCGCGCGCTTCCGCCTCTCCGACAATGGAACGCGAGAGACGCAAGGCCATGAGATTCCTCCCGGTTTCACACACGTCCTTCCGGTTCCCGGATTCAGGACAACAGCGTGCGCGTGATTCGCAAGGCCTGCTTCCCACCGTCAGCCACAGCGGCCTTACTGAACGTCAAGGTTCATGTTGCTCAACAAGTTGTCGAGGTCAAGCAAAATGAGCAGGCGGTCACCCAGCCTGCCGACGCCGCGGATATATTCCGAACCGATGCCGGCGAGAATCGGCGGCGCTTCTTCCACCGTATTCGCCGGGATCCGCAAAACCTTGGAAACGGCGTCCACAAGAAAACCAACGATTTTCTGGTCAAATTCCGTGACCACGATGCGCGTGCTGCTGTTGTGTTCGGCAGGAGTCATGTTGAAACGGGTACGCATGTTGATGACGGGGATCACCTTGCCGCGCAGGTTTATGACGCCTTCAATGAAGGAGGGCGCGCGCGGCACCATGGTTATCTGCATCAGACGTATGATTTCCTG
>JAISXC010000298.1 GCA_031270875.1 Desulfovibrio sp. | reverse complement strand
GCCGTCTCCTCGGAAAGCATAACGCAGTCCGCCCCGTCCAGCACGGCATTGGCCACGTCCGTGGTTTCCGCGCGGGTGGGAGCGGGGCTGTTCATCATGGAAAGCAGCATTTGCGTGGCTACGATCACCGGCTTGGAAGCCTTGTTGCAAGCGCTGATAATGCGCTTCTGCAAACCCGGCAGCTTGGGCAGGGGACACTCCACGCCAAGGTCGCCGCGCGCCACCATAACGATGTCCGTTTCCTCCAGAATGGCGTCCAGATTGTCCACGGCGCTCTGCCGCTCCAGCTTGACGACCACGGGCACGCGGCGTCCGGCGGCGGCGATGAGATTTTTTGCCTCGCGCACGTCCTCGGCTGTCTGCACATAGGAAACAGCCACGGCGTCCACGCCCAGGGAAAGCCCCTCGGCGAGATCTATTTTGTCCTTGTCCGTGAGGGCGCGCACCTTGGTCGCCTTGCCGGGCAAGGCAAGCCCCTTGCGTGACGTCACGATGCCGGCGTTATCAGCCCTGAGACAGATAAGGCCGTCTCCCCGGCGCTCCCGCACAATGAATTGCAGACCCCCGTCAGCCAGCACCATGCGGTCGCCGGGCACAAGGCTTTCAAGAATGATTTCATGATCAAAGGGCAGGTAGGGCATATCGCCGATGTGCCTGTCAGTGGGGCCGAGGAGAAGATCCATGCCCTTGCTCACCTGGATGGATTTCTCCTTCAGCATGCCAAGACGTATTTTGGGACCGGAAAGATCCTGCATAATGGTGATGTGACGGCCAAGCTCCGCCTCCACATCACGTATCTCTCTGATAATTTTGACAAAATCAGATGCGCCTCCGTGTGAAAAATTCAGGCGGAACACGCTCACGCCGGCTTCGGCAAGAGCCTTGAGATTTTCCTTGGTGTTGGAAGCCGGTCCAATAGTGGCGACGATTTTTGTTTTCATGGCCGTTCCTTTTTGTAACTAGGGTGCAGCGGGCGCTTTGCGGGAGCAAAAAATACAGTACTATCAGAAAATCGTCAATCCAGCCGCCTGTGAATCCTGAAAAGCGAAAGTGGACACACGGCTTGTCGCATGTTACTCTTTGCAGGTTCCCAGCATATGCCTGTATTGGAATACCCGGCAAGCTCCCCGACGCGCAAAGCCGGAGCGTTGCGGCAGGCGGCGTCGGTGCGGAGGAAATGCCATGCCATCTCAGGACATCCTGGACAATTTCAGCGAAGGCTTTTGCCGTTGGACGCCAAATTGGCGCCTGCTGAAAGCCAATACGGCCTTTCTCCGCCTGGTGGACATCAAGGCCGAAAGCCCCTTTTCCGAAATTCCCGATGCCGACAAACTCTCCTTCACGTTTTACGAATTGGGCCATGCTGTCGCCCGGGAAGTCGAAAATCTGGAATCCGTCAACAACTTCGAACTCCATCTGGCGCGTGAAGCCGGCGATTATTGCTGGCTTGCCGTAAACGCCCGGCGCATTCCGGACGCCAAGGGCCAAACCAGCTATTACGACGCCTATATAAGAAACATCACAGATCTGAAGCTCAAGGAGGCGGAGCTGTCCCATCAGACTTTTTACGACCACCTGACGGGCCTCGCCAACAGGGAGCTTTTCGTCGACAGAATCCATATGGCCCTGCAGACCTCCAAAAGACGCAAGGATATCCAATACGCGGTACTCAGCTTTGATTTGCGCCATTTCACAAACATCAACCAGCACTATGGGCGGGGCTTCGGCAACATGCTGCTGCGCCACACGGCGGCAACCATCCGCTCCTGCTGCCGCGAAGCGGATACGGTGGCCCGTACCGCCAGCGACGAGTTCAGCGTGCTCCTCCAGGGACTGGAGGACGGCAAGCAAATCGTCAAAATCATAAAACGCGTTCACGCCAAACTCAACGCGCCCTTCAGCGCCTGGGAGCAACACATAAATTCGGTAAGAGTCGACATCGGCGTTATATTTCCCATAACTGACTACAATAAACCCGAATCCGTCCTCCGTGACGTGGACATAGCGGTGGAGAAAGCCAAAGGCACCCGCAATCAGCTCGGATGTAAATTTTTTTCCAGGAGGCAGCTGGAAGAAACCCGCAAACACCTCTCCCTGTCAATCACCCTGCAAGAAAAACACGGCCTTGAAGACTTTTACCTGGACTATCAACCCATTGTGCGGCCGGTCGGCGGCGATCTTCACTCTTTTGAAACCCTGGTGCGCTGGAAACACGAGGATACGGTCGTTCCGCCGTCCATTTTCATCCCCATAGCCGAGGAAACCGGCTTTATAGGCAGGCTCGGCGACTTTGTCATTGAGGAATCCTGCCGCCGGCTGCGTTGCTGGCAGGAAAGATACGGAGCCAATGTCCTGCTTCATGTCAATATTTCCCCGCACCAGCTCGTTATGCCGGCATTTCCCGAAAAGGTGCTGGCTATATTGTACCGCACCGGCATCGACGCTTCCCGCCTGTTTTTTGAAGTGACGGAATCCGCATTTCTGCGCGATTTCGAAAAAGTTCTTTACAATATCAACGCCATTCGCAAGCAGGGCATACGTTTTTGCCTGGACGATTTCGGGACGGGCTATTCCTCCCTCAGTTACCTGAAGCACCTTCCCATTGAATGCCTCAAAATTGACCGCAGCTTCATCAATGATCTGGAGCGCGACGAAAAATCCAGGATACTCCTCAGGCATATCCTCTCCATCGGCGTGGATATGGGATACAGTCTCGTGGTGGAGGGTGTGGAAAGGCAAACGCAGTTGAGCCTGCTGGGCGACCTCAGCCGCCTGCTGATACAGGGCTATTATTTTTACAGACCCCTGTCCGCCGTTTCCGCTGACACCCTGCTTGAGATGCGCTTGAAAAGAGGCGTACAATGAACGGGCGGGGACAGCCAATGCGGGGCGGCGGCCCAATAAGCCGAAGGCGGATGTTACGCTGTACGCTCGCCGGAGCAGCCGGTTGCC
>JAISXC010000241.1 GCA_031270875.1 Desulfovibrio sp. | reverse complement strand
AATATCGACGCCCTGCCCGCCATGGAGGACATGACCCGTACGGAACTGTTGTACGGCGAAAGCGCGAGCCGTCTGATCGTCAGTGTGCGGGCGGATCTTGCCCCGGTGCTGGACATGCTCGGACGCGGGCAGCTGTGCCGGCGCATCGGCACTGTCACCGATGACGGAAGTCTGACCTTCGCCAGCGGCGGGAATGTTTTTCTGCGGGAAAATGTGGAGGGTCTGGCCCGCGCCTTCAAGGAGACGCTGAACTGGTAAGGCCGGCTCCCATCCGCCGGGGCGGAGTTATCCGGCGGACGGAGCCGGCTGTGGATTGAAACAAAACTCTGAACAAGGAGCGGCTATGGCTGACGGCGCGCGGTATCCCGCCCCGGGCTGCGTTGTGGAATACATGGAGGGCAATGCGGTCCAGATTGCCTTGGCCATGGAAGAAAGCGGCGGATATCTGCGCCTTTTGCTGCCGAACAGGCGCGAGACGCGCCTTGCCGCCTCGCGGCTGCTGCCCTGGCCTGGCCCGGTGGTGCACACACGCGAGATGAGCAAGGAGCAGGCCCTGCAGCTTCTGGAACAGCACAAAAAAACACGGGAGGAACGCGCGGCCGCTGTCGCGCCGCTGGAAGCGTGGGAAATCGCCCAAGGCGAAGTATCCCGGGCGCCGGCGCAGTGGTTTGCGGAGCTGTTCAGCGACTCGCCGGACGAGGACATGGTGGCCGCTTACGGCCGGGCGCTTTTGGCCTGCAAAAGCCACTTTCGCCTCCATCCGCCGGATTTTCTCGTCTATACCGCGGAGCAGGCGGAAAAACGCCTTGCCGAGCAGCGGGCAAGGGAAACACGGGATGCTCTTGCCACCGGCGGCACCGCGTTTTTTCGCCTGCTCTGGGATATCGCCTGCAAAAAACGCCAGTTCACGGAGAGGGGGAACAATGCCCCGCATGTTCTTGAGTGGCCGTCCCCTGAGGTGGCGGAACGTCTCAAGATTCTTTTGTATGCCAAAATGCGGGATCCGGAAAATCAGGAGCACGATGCGCTCTGGGCCATGCTTGTCAAAGGCCTGCCGGATTCGCCGCATCTGCCCGTCCAGTTGCTCACGGCCTGGGGAGAAGTGCCGGAACACCACAATTTCTGGCTGGACAGGGCCGACTACGCGCCGGGAGACGCCTGGTGGCTGTCCTTCACGGACGAAGTGCAGGGCATTGTCCGCGCCGTGCCGAACTTCCCTTTGCCGGAGTGCGGCCTGCCCTTTGTGAGCATAGACAGCGCAAGCACCCGCGATGTGGATGACGCTTTTTTCGTTGAACGTACGGAAGCCGGTTTTACGCTGATTCTGGCTCTGGCCGCGCCGGCCCTGTTCTGGCCTTTTGAAGGGCGGCTCAATAAAGCCGTGCTGCGCCGCGCGGCAAGTCTGTATCTGCCTGAAGGCACATGCCACATGCTGCCGGAATTTCTGGGGACCGACGTTTTTTCCCTCACCGCAGGACAGACACGTCCGGCCCTGTGCATACGACTGACGGCGGACAGGGCCGGCGCTGTCGGCCCGTGCGAGATTTTCTCCACCCGGGTGCGTCTTGCGGCCAATCTGAATTATGCCGACTGCCAGGCGGCCTTGGAGGATGATCAGCGTCTTTCCCCGCTGTCGGACAATGCCGCGATTCCTTACGCGGACATGCTGCGCGCCGCTCTTGATCTGGCGCGCCTGCGGCAGCAGGCGCGCATAGCCGGGGGCGCCGTGATCATGAACCGGCCGGAACCGGTGCTGCACCTGCGCGGCGAAGGCATGGACACCCTAGTGACCGTGGAGCAGGAAGAGCCGGCCCGCGACGCGCAGAATCTTGTGGCTGAAATGATGATTCTGGCAAGCGGTGCCGTGGCGGACTGGGCCGCCGAGCGGAATATTTCCCTTCTGCACCGCACGCAGGACGTTGCGCTGCCGAAAGAATACGCGGGCGTGTGGACAAAACCCGAGGACATGGCCCGCGTCATGCGCGCTCTTGTTCCATCATGTCTGGAAATCCGCGCCCGGCGTCATGCCGCTCTCGCGGTTGCGCGCTACGCTCCGGTAACATCCCCCCTGCGGCGTTATACTGATCTTGTCAACGAGGCTCAGGTGGCATACTTTCTGCGCAACGGCAAACCCTTGTGGGATGGAGAAACCCTCGCGCGCATGCTTGGCTTCCTTTTGCCGGCGCTGGAGGCGACAGGGCAGGTGCAGCGTTTTCGCCCGCGCTACTGGAAACTTCTGTATCTTCGCCAGCAGGGTGACAAGGTATGGTGGCCCGGCGTCATTACGGAAGAAAACGATGCCTTTGTCAACGTCAGCCTGCCTGAGCTCGGTTTGTTCGTACGCGGCCGGCGGCAGCTTTTCGACGAACGGACGTGCCCGGGCATGCCCGTTTCCGTGCGGCTGGGAAAAATCAATCCCCTGTATAACGAAGTGCAGATCCTGGAAACAGCCTCATGACAATACAAACTTCTTTTCTTCAGGAATTTGCCCTGTATGTATTGCCCCTTGCGGCCTATCTGCTGGGTTCGGTTCCCTGGGGCCTGGCTATCGCGAAAACGTTTTGTGGTCTTGATCCGCGTCTGGACGGAAGCCGCAATACCGGAGCCACCAACGTGGCCCGCCTGTGCGGCTTTGGCTACGGCGTGGCCACGCTGCTCTGTGATCTGCTCAAGGGCGCCGCTCCCGTCTGGCTGGCTTTGCACTGGCACCCCGCCACGGTTTTTGTTTCCCTGGTCGGACTGGCAAGCATAGCGGGACATTCGTGGTCCTGTTTTATGAAATTCAGAGGAGGCAAGGCCGTCGCCACCAGCATCGGCGTTTTCCTGCCCCTGGCCTTTGCGCAGCTTCTGGCCGCCGCGCTGCTGTGCATCCTCATCATCTGGCGCTCCGGCTATGTTTCCCTCGGCTCTCTGGGCCTTGTCACGGTTCTGCCGGTTCTGCTGGCCATTTTCGGCCTGTGGCAATGGCTGCCCTTGAGCCTGTGCGTTTTTGCCCTGGTGGTTTTCAGGCATGCGGAGAATATCCGCCGTCTCAGGGCGGGAACGGAAAAAAGCTGGCTGAAGTCTCGGCGGGACAAGCGCGACCGGTAAGACGCGTAATGGGCCGCCGTATACGCCTGCACGATTTCGCCGGTCGTCCTGTCAGCCTGCCGGACGGCCCGGAGGCCTGGACTGACGGCGAAGGGCAATGGCTGCGGCCGGCGACGGGGGAAACGGAATCCGACAGCGTTCTTTTGTTTGGCCTTGGTCCGGGCAGACCGGAAACCCTCCCCTTCACGCGGGGAAAACGCGTCTTTTGGCTGGAAGCCCCGCGCATTCTGCGCCGCCTGAATGACACGCGCCCTCCGGGCCGCATTCCCGAAAACTGGCTGAAAACAAGCGTCCGCCAGGCTCTGGAACTGGCTCCGCGTTGCCGCATTTATGAGTACCGGCTCAACAGACGTCTTGCTCCGCAGTTCTGGGGGCCGCTCATGGGGCGCATCGCCGCGGAGCGCGTCAACATGGACAGGAAGCCCAACGGGGAAGCGAACTGCGGCGCATTGCGGCGTCCGGCAGGCTGTGCGGGAAGCGGAGAAGGACGCCGGGGGACGGTGTTGCTGCCGGGCACTGACCGGCAATTGCTTCATCAGGAACTGGTCCGCGCTCTTCGCGGCGCGGGATTTGGCGTAGTGGAACCGCCTTTGTGGCCTGGCGGAAAAAATTCGCAACTCGCGCTCACCGTCTGGGAAGAAACTATCGTCCGGCACCGGCCTGTTCTGGCGCTTTCCGTCAACCTGCGGGGCCTTGACCCGGAAGGGAAAATTTTCTGGCTCTGCCGCGCTCTGGGCATGGCCGTGGCCGTGTGGTGCGTGGACAACCCCTGGCACCTGCTTTCAAGCATGCCTTCGCCCTGGTGGAAAAAGGCCGCGCTTTTCGTCACGGACGCGAGCTTTGTCCCCCTCCTTCAAAGGTCCGGCGCGTTGGCGATCCACCATCTTCCCCTGGCCGCCGCGCCGCATATGTGGCGACAGGACGGCGAACTCCGCTGTGAACGGCTTCCGCAAACTCCGCTCTTTGTCGGACATTCCGTTTTTCCGGGGCAGTCGCGTTTTTTTGCCGCAGCGCGCGTGCCGCAGGACATGCTCGCGCAGGCCATGCGGGCATGGCTTGCCGACGACAGGCCTGACAGCCCGGCCAATGCTCCCCAGTTTCACTGGTGGATGGAAAAACTGCGTCTTTGCCCTTGGCCGGGGCAGGCGGTGCGCCGTGCCGGTCTGGGGGCCGACACATGCTCGCGCGCGCGTCGCGCCCGCTGGATCGGCGCCGCCCTTCCGGCCGGTTTGCGGATCATCGGCGATGATGGCTGGCGGAATTTTTTCCCCGGCATGGACATATCGCCGCCGGTGGACTACTATACGGCCTTGCCCTCCCGCTACGCCCGGTCGGTCGTGCTCAATGTCACAAGTCTGCTTTTGCCCCACAGTCTGAGCCAGCGCCATTTTGACGTATGGGCCGCCGGCGGCCTGCTTCTCACCGACGCCACGCCGGGCCTTGAAATTTTTCCGCAGGAACTGACGCGCCCCGTCATTCTGGAACGGCCCGAAGACTTCGCCCCGCGCTTCGC